>NZ_JAKKCR010000011.1:0-206810 GCF_021728015.1 Vibrio sp. G-C-1
ATCTTCAATGGTCTCGTGTGCCATTGCTAATTCTTGTTCAAGCATAAAAAAATCCCCATCAACGTTGTTGATGGGGATTATCTGCTAACTGCAAGATCGTTCAAGTCTTCTTAAACGATCGGCATTAAGCATTTATATGCTGGCTTTTTGTTGTTCGCTGAATTAAACAATCACCGAACTATTGAACGCTATACTTTGATTCAGCACCACGCTCGTAATTAAAACGGAACCATTTATCGACGTCATCGCAAATGCCAAGGTAGGTCTCACCGCGGCGTCCTAGCGCTCGCGGGTTCTGCGAACAGTACTGAGTTTTACCCACTTCATAACCTTGGTCGTAAGCCGCATACAAATCGGCATCAATCGATGGTGAAGACGCAGCTTCTGCCAAACTTGCTTCAGTCTGCTTCGTTTTGCCTTTCATTGCCATTTCTTCGCCAAAGCTCTGCCAATCGGTCGTATTCATTGATGTTGGTGGCGGGGTTTGCGCACAACCAAATAGCATTACTGATAGCACCAATAATATATATTTCATAATTTCCTCCTGATGGAAAAGACTAGCTCGTACATTGAGACTTTTAGCTATTACGTCAGAATGCTTCCAGTAGTTCATTCACTATAGCGGGTTGTCCCGCTTACACCAGTCACCCGAAAGTATTTCTTTATTAGCTGTTAGATCAAGCTGATACAAATATACCCATGCTAATCCAAATATAGTCTCTATTTGCTCGCGACGATACTCAACAGGAACATCTTCTAGCCGATCGAGCGACTCCAAAATTTCGTCGTTAATGATATAGACCTCGCCAGCGACACTTTTCTTTCCGAAAATCATCGCCGGATACGCAACTAAATCAAAAAGTGCGTATTCCTCAGGTGTGTCAAACCTTCCTAAACACTCACACTGTTTTAAATAGTGGTGGTTTGATTGGTCTTTTCTCAATGTCCCATAAACAAAAACGAGGTGCTGCATACTCACTCCCTAGCATTCGTCATCCGCTAATCAATCACCGCTCAAAGTGTTACTCAAATTCAAATTGATAGAGAAGATCCACAGCACTGTCTAGACCCGATACTGCCTCAACGTAGAGATCCTGCATCAATCGATAACGAACGGTAAACTCGCCTAACGAGTTAAAGATACCCACACCATATTTCACCTGTAAACCTGGGAGAATATAGCCGCTTACCGTAACCTGAGAGTCATCCCCAGAGCCTGCTGTATCCAGTTGTAAATCTTGTACACCAAAGGCTTCGCCGATTTCGCCAACAACCTTACCACTCTTCGCCAAACTCAAACCGATCAAGGTTGTTGTCATCGAACCGCTGGACTCACCATCGATATCTTGGCCACGCAGAATATAAGACAGCGCGTTCGCTTGTGGCATCGCTGGATCAGAGTAAATCTCGATGGTCGGCTCTGTCGCAGGGCCTGTAACTCGAATACCTGCGGTCACATCATCCTGAGTATTATCAGGGTTACGAATCGCATTGATGGCTACATATGGTTGATCCGGTGGACCATTCATTAGAATTTTACCCTCTTCGATCAAGAGGTCTTGCCCGAATGATTGGTAAGTACCATCGACGATATTCACTTCACCAGTGATGAATGGACCTTGGTCTTTTTGAGCTACATTGAGCTTACCAACCAAGTCGCCTTCAAGACCAAAGGCAGACAATTTAAAGTCATCACCAATGGAGATATTAATATTGGTCATCACATTGAATGGGATCGTATCTTCACTTTCAGGCTCAAGATCTTTGTTCAATATCACCTGATCGGAAGACACACCAACCGCTGACGGTGGTAAGTCTTCTACCACAATTCGTCCCCATGGTAGTGCAATATCACCGGTAATTTTCGCCAGTTCTGGTGTGACATCAATGGTCATATCAGGCACGACCTTAACCTTGACCATCGGCGGAATATCAACCATCAACTCATCGGCAAAAACTCTAACGTTAGAGTGCCATGCTTTAAGATCTTGCCAATCTCCGGTTCCCTCAATATCAAGGTGGCCGTCAGGCGTTTCTACATTCGCATCAAGCTTTGCACTATAACCATCAAAGTCGAGATCGACACGGCCATCTTTCACATCAACAGGCGTAACGTCGCCTTTGACTTGAATACCATCAACCGAGAACTGACCAAAAACTTGAGGGTGCATCAAAGAGCCTTTAACTTGAAGATCACTCTCAAGGTCGGCTTTCAATAGGCTGTATTCACCTAGGATTGGTTGCAAGAAATCGAGGTGGAAAGTGGTCAGCTTAATTGCAGCATCGACCATTTTGTCTTCGGCAAGAATATCCGGTAACGACACCGTACCAGACAGGTCACCATTGTCGGAAACATCCAGCTTAAAATCGGCATCCAGTTTGTTGTCTTTCAACTGGGCATTCAATGCAACGCTTTCCCAACCCAGTGTGATTGGCTCACCAACTTGTTGAACAACCTGACCTTTCGGCATATCAACGCTTACCGTAACCTCAGGCTCACCTTGTTCAGACCACTTAGCATGGGCAGTCGCATTAACTAAGCCCTGTAATTGCGTCTCTTTAGGCACAAAGGCTTTAATCTGCTCGAAATCAAATTTATTAATGGCCACCTTGGCCTCACCCGATTTTCCGACACGAACATCTTCATCCAAACACACACTCGAACCAGATTGTTTCCAACAGTGCGCTTGAACATCGGCAAACTGTTTATCGACATCCGCCTTTATCGCGACAGGTTGATCTAATACCCAAGGACCTTGCTGAGTGGTTATTTTGACGCGATCTAACGACCCATCCCAAATAATAGAAGGCTTTTGAATCAACTCACCAGAGATGGCCAAACTTGTCGACACGATGTCAGATATCACATCAAGTGTCACTGTGTGTTTCTTCTCGCCACCACTCACCGTGAGATCAATGCTTTCCACACTTTGATCTTGATAGGTTAAGTTCTTAGCTTTGAGTACAAGATCAGCTTGAGCCTCAGGTAATGGAAGAGGAACTACAGAGCCATTAAGCGACAAGGATTCGAGTGTTGCTTCGTTATTCCAATCGACCTTATCAACATTTAAAGCAAGATCGACTTCAGGCTCTTTCGTTGGGCCGCTAAGTTGGATGCTACCGATCACTCTACCTTTCAGCTCAGGACTACTTTTTGCAAGCTCAGGGAAGAAGATCTCAACGCCCATGTCCCATTGCTTATCAAGTTGCCCCTGTGCTTTAATCGAGTTAACACCATGAGCCAAGCTCAAACCGCTGGTTTTCAGCTTTGGTTCACCGCTCGCGCTGCGATCCGACGCTGACAACTGACCTTCGATATCCAGAGGGTATTCTCGCAAGATCCCTTCAATATCCAACTTAGGCAGTTCAATCGCCCAACCGCCCGCTTCCGTCAACTCACCCGAGGTGACGATGCTTCCGCTAATGTTACCCTCGGCTTCTGGCCATTGCAGGCCCGGCTGAATGTCTTTAAGTGTCACGTCAGCTTGCCAGTTAACGAGACTCTTCCAATTCGCTTTAACGACACCGTTAAGTTCACCGCCTAGCGTGTTTAGCTTTAGACGTTCGAGCTCAATCTGTTCCGTCGTGCCTTTACCCTGTAGATCGATTGATAACTCAGGGATTTCCTTACCATCGGCCTCACCTTTAAGTAGAACATTGAAACCATCTAGTGAGCCATTAGCTTTGAATTGCTCAATTGTCGCTTGGTAATCGCTTTTTCCGGTAAGAGGCCACTGCGCTTGTCCGCCCTCTAAAAGAAGGTCAAATGGTAGAGTTGGCTCTAAGGGTTGAATATCCCCATACAACTTTGCCTCAATCAATTCAGAAAATTGGGAGTCTAGGTTCAGCTTAGCCACGCTCCCTTGCGCTTTCAGAGACAACTTCTGCCCAGCAAGGTCGGTTTCTTTCACTAACGCATCCAAAGAAAGCTCTAACGGGTAGCCACCTTTAAGCTCAACCTTCGTCGCTAAATTCGCACTTGCTTGAGGCATATCGAGCTCTAGAGTGGAAACATCTACCGTGTGCTTACCCGCTTTAGCTTCAAGGCCAAGGTGGTTGACAATAATTGGCGTTTCTTGTTCTAAGGTGAAACGGTTTAGGTCAAAACGCTCAAGTACAACCTGCAAAGGAATTAAGACTTCAGGCAACTCGATAGCCGTTTTAGTGGCAGCCTCTGGTTCTACCGTTTCTGTTTGCGGTTCTTCTGTCGATTCAGCAAGCTTAATTTTTAGGTCATTGAACAAGGTTGGCGAAACCGTCAGTGTTTCTCCCTGCATACTCAGAGCGGTTGAGAACAAACCCCATTCAATTTCATGACCCAAGATATTCAATTTGATATCAGACAACGCGATACGATTGATCACTATTGGTAGTGGTGTTTTTACCGATGTCACGGGCGGAGTCGGTTCTACTTCTTCTGTAGAGGGTGGAGGCAGTTCAGTAAATGCGAAGTCCAACCCTTGAATCGCTAAACGATCAACACACAGCTTAGGATCAAGCAAACAACGAGGGTTAATAGCCAAGTTCAGCTTTTGAACCTTGGTGTCGATATGCAGGCTGTCATCTTTAAACTGAACATTATTAAGCGTAAAGCTTGGGAACAGGGCCCCTTTAGTACTTTCCACTTTAAGTTGTGGTAATGCTTTTTCAGCGCCCCACAACACGGTGTTCAACCCTGGATTGGTGAACAAAACAAAACCGAGCAGGGCTATCAACAATAGCAAAATAGACGTCAATGAGATCGACGTCCATTTCAGGCACTTGCCCATCACTTTGATCATAATTCAGGTCCTAAACTAAAGTGCAGTTGGAACTCATCGCCTTTCTTCGCATCTAGGCCCCAAGCAAAATCTAGACTCACTGGACCAACGGGGGACGCCCAACGCACCCCGACACCGGTGCCGTGCTTCCACTCTGGCTTGTCATTAAATGCATCACCAATATCGTAGAATGCAGCGCCCCACCAGTTTCCAACCAAGCGATATTGGTATTCAAACGAACTGGTTGCGATAAATTTTGCACCCGTTAGAGCGCCACTTTCATCGCGCGGAGAGATCGACTCATAGCCATAACCACGAATACTGTTATCACCACCGGCAAAGAATCTTAGGGAAGGAGACAGCTTCTCAAACTCGTCGGCAAAGTTACCGCCAAATTGAAGCCGAGTTAGGCCTCGGTGGTTATCGCCAATGCTTCGAATCCAAGCGGTTTGGCCTTGAAAACGAACAACCTTAGTTTCGGATAACAAGGTATCATCGGCCGCTTCAAACATAATGGTTTGTTTATCGCCCCACATCGGCATCGAACCACCTCGCGTTCGAGTTCGTGAGAAAGAGAAACCCGGCAAAACAAACTGTGCCAAGTCATCTTGTAAACCTTGTTCATAGTTTTCGACCAAGTATCGAATGAACACCGTACGTTGCCAGCCGTTATCTAGGCGCCAATATCTTTCTAAGGCGAGGTTTGATTCCAAACTCTTGGTATCACGGTTATCCAAGTTCTTCATTCCGTACTTAACTTGATAGTAGTCATTAAGTACGTCATCCAATGGAATTTTATAAGCTGCAGTAATCGTCTGCTCCGGCTTAGAAATCGACAAGCTACTATTGAAGCTATGGCCTCTGTCGTTAACCCAAGGTTTTTTCCATTTGAGAGTGCCTTTCACACCAAGGTCTGTTGAGACACCGATACCCGTTTCGATTTGGTTACGCGCTTGCGGAGCAAGGCTGACCTTCATCGGGATCTCTCGACCTTCACCTAATTGACTTAAATCGGGCTCAACAAATACGGAAGAGAACCAATCTGTATTCGACAAGTTTTGGTTGTATTCGCCAACTTTGGTAATTGAGTAAGGTTCGCCATCTTTAAACGGCTTAAGAGATTGCACTTTGTCATCTTGAATTTGACTGCCCGTCACTGTGGTTGTGCCAAAGTGGTAGCGTATACCACTGTTATAATGAAGGCGGACATAAGCGCGGTTTAATTCAGGAGCGACTTCTAGCTTGCTAAGATCATACGCCCCATCGAAGTAGCCTTTCGCTAATCCAAGGTTGCGGATCGATGATTTCAAAGAATCATAATTGCCATGATTAAGAATCGAACCTTTAGACAACTTACTCTTAGCTATTAAAGCCAAAAAGTCAGGATCATCTTTGGCTTCACCAGTCAGAATGATATCTGAGGTATAAATAACAACAGGCTCTCCCGGCTCAACCGTAACGGTCATTTCGGTATCATCTTCGGGGTGAGAAAATGTGATATTAGGGTGGTAGTAACCTAACGCATTCAGGGCTTCTTTTATCATAGACTCCAAGCGAGATTGGAACCTTAATGAAACCGAGTACTCTTCTTCAGGAATCGCACTCAGATAAGCATCAACATTATCCTCAAGCGCTCCATTAAGCCCTTTAATTTCAAGGGAAACATCAGCGAAAGCGAGCGTCGATGACAATAGAGTGCCAATCAGAACTGGTAAAGTTTTTCTTATCATGCTTAATTGGTGAAGAAGTTATCAATACGTTAATAAATGAAAAGAAATAATACCGCTAAAAAGACACTGAGTCTGTAATAAATCTTGGAATAACACGGTCTAATTTAAAGACTTAATCAATATGAACCAGCCGTTAATATGAACCTGGATCTAATGTTAACTTACGCGGTAAACGTATGCGAAAAGGAATATAACATGCTAAACAAACAACAACTGGTTTCCGCAGCAACCGCATTACCGGGAAATGCAGACCCAATCCGAATCACTGAGTGCCATTTTGTCAATCAAACTGACTTGCTCGATGCTCCTATGGGTTCCCAACAAGAAGTCCTACTTGGTATGGGATGCTTTTGGGGAGCTGAGCGTTTGTTTTGGCAACTTGATGGTGTTATTTCCACATCCGTTGGCTACGCTGGTGGATACACAGTCAATCCCACTTATGAGCAGGTATGCAGCGGACAAACCGGTCATACCGAAGTCGTTCGTGTCATTTTTGATAGCGAACAAACATCTTTAACTCGAATACTTGAGACCTTTTGGGAGCGCCATAATCCAACCCAAGGTATGCGCCAAGGCAACGACTTAGGGACTCAATACCGTTCCGCGATATACACATTCAGCGAACAGCAACAAGCCGTCGCCGAGCACTCTAAACGTGAATATCAACGAGCAATGACTGAATCATTAGGCAACGAGATCACGACGGAAGTTCTGCCTGCTGGAAAATATTTTTTCGCAGAAACCTACCACCAACAATACCTAGCCAAAAATCCTAACGGTTACTGTGGGTTGGGCGGTACGGGTGTCTGCTTCCCTCCGCAATAATGTGCGTTAGGCATACAAGCTAAAACAACATCCATTAAAAAAAGGGCTTCCGCTAGGAAGCCCTTTTTCATTGGAAATCTTTTTGACGCAATGCAAATCTACAACAGTCAGTTACACCGGCAGCGCAGCAATGGTGCCGTTAACTTCTTTAAAAATAGTGAGCTTTTGTTTGTCTGAAACTTCAGGAAGAAGCACTTTGCCTTGGTCGAAGCGAAACTCTCCGATACCCTCAATAGCAAACTGGCCTTTGAACAGGACTTTAACGAAACGCGCCACCTGATGTGGACGGTAAGTAGAAAATTTTCTTAACATAATACAACCTCAATTCCATTTGAGTACTACAGTCACGTACCTGAACACCACCGTATTCAAAGCACATTAAATCGCTAATTCCTTTAGCAAACAGCAAGATAATCTATTGTTCATCTCGATATTGATGCATTATACCTTTTGGTAACAAGCCTGCAACTTATTTCTACGTCGTACGATAAAAAAGTTAAAGAGGCATTTTTCAAATTTCATATTATACTTCCAGAGCAAACCAATAAGCGGAACAAAAATATAATGAAAAACAAAACTCTACTGGCTTTTTTAGCCGCAGCCTCTCCACTCTTCGCCAATGCTCACAACTTATCTGTAGGTGAAACTCTGCCTGCTGTCGATGTTAGCAACTATGGTGAAATCGTACTAAACGACGGAAATACTGGATATCAAGCTTGGGCAACCAACGCTCTTCTAGGTAAAGTTCGCGTCGTTCAAGCAATCGCTGGCCGCAGCAGCTCTAAAGAGCTCAACGCACCACTGATGGCAGCCATCACAGCATCGAAATTCGCAGAAGACAGCTACCAAACCACTACCATCATCAACCAAGATGATGCGATTTGGGGTACTGGGTCTTTTGTTAAATCGTCAGCAGAAAGTAGCAAAGAAGAATTTCCATGGTCTTCTATGGTGCTAGATGAAGACGGCACGGTAGCGTCATCATGGGCTTTAAAAGAAGAAAGCTCTGCGATTATCGTTCAAGACAAGCAAGGTAAAATCTTGTTTGTTAAAGAAGGGGCATTAAACGAATCAGAAGTCACTCAAGTCATTGAGTTGATTAAAGCGAGCCTTTAATAAGATATTCGCGTCTTTTTCGAGACCTGACCAAAGGATATTGTTATATTATAACAGTATCCTTTTTTAATTCTGTGGTTAATCATACTCATGTGGCAAAACACACCTAACAATGTGAAACGCAAAACAGGCTTCTTGCTTGGGCTGATGCTCATGTTAAGCGTGTTAGCGGCAACACATATGGTGGATATTGACCCCGATCACCACACTTCGCATCACTGTGAGCTGTTTTCGATAAATCAGTTCATTACTGCGCACTCACTGCCACAAGTTCCAGAGTTCCATTCAGAATTTACAGCCACTATTACAGAGTCAGTAATTTCGTTACAGCGCCTGTATTTCGCTTATTTAGCACGTTCACCTCCTGTAAATATCGCTTAATTACCACTACTTTTTAATTAACCTTTATTCAGGAAAAAAACATGAAACCTACTATTTTAGCCGTTGTTATCGGCATGACTGTCTCAACGAATGTTCTAGCTAACGAAGAATTCCGCTCTCACGAAGCACACGTGCACGGTAAAGTTGAAGTGAACATCGCTCAAGATGGGCAAGAGCTGCTTGTTGAAGTAACAGCTCCCGGCGCTGATGTGGTTGGCTTTGAACATGCTCCAGAAACTGCCGAGCAAAAGAAAGTGTTTGAACAAGCGATTGCGCAACTGAACAAGCCAGAAGAACTATTTGGTTTCAACAATGCAAGCTGTACTTTGAAGTTCAAGTCAGTGACGAACACCCTAGAAGACGATCATGATGACCATGAAGGCCATGACCACGCTGAAGGCGAACATGACGACCACGAAGGTCATGACCACGCTGAGCACGATCATGACGACCACAAAGACCATGACCACGCGGAACACGATCATGACGACCACAAAGGCCATGACCATGCTGAGCACGATCATGATGACTACAAAGGCCATGACCATGCGGAACACGATCATGATGACCACGAAGGCCATGACCATGCTGAGCACGATCATGATGACCACGAAGGCCATGACCACTCAGAAGGCGGCCACGGTGAGTTCACTGTCGAGTACCACTACCAATGTTCTGACATTGAAAAACTGGATACCGTGAATACTCAGTGGTTCTCTAAGTTCAGCAACACAAAATCAATGACTGTGAACCTGCTAACTGACAGTGCTCAAATTCAAGAAGTACTTAACGCAGATCGTATTAGTTTTCGATTCTAATTAGCATTAGATTGAATTAAACGTAGATAAGCAGCCAAGTAAGTATTCACTTACTTGGCTGTACAAATCGGTGTGCTCTGGGAATTTATTATTCTAATAACTGTCCAGTAGAGACACCGCTTTAATTATTGGAGCTAATATGTCTTTTGACAGTTCATCACTTGTGGTCAAACTCGAAAATATCAGCTTTCGTTGGAAGCCTGAATTGCCCCCAACGCTAGAGATCCCCTCACTGCATATCCAAGCCCAAGAGCACCTTTTCATCAAAGGGCCTAGTGGTTGCGGGAAATCAACATTGTTAGGGTTACTGACCGGAATCAACCAAGCTGAACAAGGTGAAGTATCTATCCTTGGCCAAGATCTCACACAGCTAACACCTCGCCAGAGAGACAAATTCAGAGCCGATCATATTGGTTATATATTCCAACAATTTAACCTGCTTCCTTACTTGTCAGTCATCGACAACGTGACGCTTCCTTGTCAGTTTTCTAAGATTCGTAAGCAGCAAGTCACTGAAAGTCAGAACAGCCTGCAAGCAACCGCTCAAGAGTTGTTGCTCAGATTAAAGCTACCTCAAGCTCTAATGGACAAGCCCGTTACCGAGTTGAGTATTGGTCAACAACAACGTGTTGCTGCCGCTCGTGCTTTGATCGGCCAACCCAAAATCATTATTGCCGACGAACCGACATCGGCTCTGGATCATGACAACCGAGAAGCCTTTATCGAACTGTTGCTAGAACAAGCGAATCAGGCGGGTTCTACCCTGATCTTTGTCAGTCACGATCCAACATTAGAAAAACTGTTCACTCGAACCATAGATTTAAAAACCGTTAACCAAGCTAAGGTTGTCGTATGAAAGTAATTACTCACTTAGCCTTAAAAAGCGTACTCAACCGTAAAGCCACAGCCATTCTGACTATTCTCACCGTGGCGGTGTCAGTCATTCTATTACTCGGTGTGGAACGTGTAAGAACCGAAGCTAAGAGCAGCTTTGCGAATACGATTTCAGGTACTGACCTTATCGTCGGTGGCCGCTCTGGTCAGGTAAACCTGCTGCTTTATTCCGTATTTCGAATCGGTAATGCGACCAACAACATCGACTGGAAAAGCTATGAAGAATTTAGCCAGCACAACGCTGTAAAGTGGGCGATCCCAATCTCATTGGGTGATTCACATAAAGGCTTCCGCGTAATGGGCACGAACCATAGCTACTTCGAAAATTATCGCTATGGAAGTAAGCAACCACTTACTTTTCAGCAAGGTAAAGAGTTTAATCAGCTATTTGATGTCGTGATTGGTGCCGATGTCGCGAAGAAGTTAGATTACAAGATTGGTGATCACATCATTCTGGCGCACGGTATCAGTGATGTCGCCTTCAGTCGCCACGACAATCTGCCCTTCACCATTGTCGGAATACTCGCGCCAACCGGCACACCAGTAGATAAAACGGTGCATGTTTCGTTAGAGGCCATTGAAGCGATTCACGTTGGTTGGGAATCGGGGGCTAACCTCGGGCACACACCGAATGCTGAAGCGCTAAAGCAACGTGACTTCCAACCGAAGCAGATTACCGCGATGATGGTTGGCCTTAAATCGAAGATCCAAACCTTTGCACTGCAACGAGAAATCAATAACTACCGCCAAGAACCTTTGAGCGCCATTATGCCAGGCATTGCGCTTCACGAATTATGGGGAATGATGGCAGTAGCAGAACAAGCACTACTGATTGTTTCAGGGTTTGTTGTAATCGCGGGACTGTTAGGGATGCTGAGTAGTCTACTCACTAGCTTGCAAGAAAGACGTCGAGAGATGGCCATTCTGCGCGCGATGGGAGCAAGGCCTCGTCATGTGTTTGGTTTACTGATCAGTGAAGCAAGTGCCCTAACCTTCCTCGGTATCACATTGGGTGTTGCCGTGTTGTTTGCCTTGATCGCAGTAGTTGCTCCTATTGTGCAACAAAGTTATGGTATCAACATATCGATATCCGCAATCACACCTCATGAGTGGAAACTGCTTATGTTGGTGCAAGTTGCTGGAATCATTATCGGCTTTATTCCCGCTTTCAGGGCTTACCGTCAGTCATTGTCTGATGGCATGACTATTAGAATCTAAAATAGGAACCTACGATGCAACGCAAATTCCTACTGATACTTGGGTTACTTATGTTCCCATTTATCAGCACAGCTCACGCTGAAACCACTCAGACTGACGAATCGGTATTAACACTCGATTGGATTGACTTGATTCCAGAGTCAGAGCGAGCACAACTCGACTCATTTGGCATGCCGATGGTTAACCACGACAGCATGGACAAACCTCAACAATCGACACTTGGCGCTGTTCGCCCAGAGCTGAATGGCAGCACAGTCAAAATTCCTGGCTTTGTGATTCCATTGGAAGGCGATGAGAACATGATCACTGAGTTTCTGCTGGTACCGTACTTTGGCGCATGTATCCACGTGCCACCGCCACCACCAAACCAAATCATCTACGTGAAGTTCCCTAAAGGTGCACCAATCCAGCAGTTATGGGATGTGATCTATTTAGTGGGTACGCTGAAAACTGAGTCAATAAGCCATGACTTGGCGCAAACCGGTTATCTTATTGAAGGTACTGCGATTGAAGAATATGACGACATGTAGTCATTAGAAGGGTGGCTCAAGGATGAGCTGCCGTCACTGAACGAGTGAGATCATTCAATAACAGTTTAATAACGATTATTTTATTCTAAATTACGTAATGTAATTAGATAAGTACGCTAGAACAGCGACATAAGTAGCGAGTAATAACCCTATACTAAGCTGTTTCTTCAGCTTGTTATCATTGACTTGATTCATAACTCCTCCTTGAGAATTACAACAAATTTAACATTTTATTATCATTGGCAAAAGTAAAATTTTGTTGAAACCTTCAACTCTGCACGCAAAATCTAGCCACCAATAAGATAAAGAGTTACATTTTAGACAGTTATACCAATCACAATAAGTAAGTGTTCAGAAATAGCGTAAGAAAAAGGCTTGAGAACAAGGAAGCTCTTTTCAATAAATAGTTTTGATAAGTAGTTATTCTACAATCAAAAATTCTAACGCTGTTATCGAGCGTTTTAACAAGCTAGCGCGAGCAATTAATTACTACGATTGGTGTTGGGTCGTCTCCTTACGGTACTCTTATGTCAGAAACTAAACAGCCAGTGGTCATTGAGCATGCTAGCGATACACAGCAAAAGCATGAGAAAAAGCCTCATATTGCCGACAGTGCAAGCAGAATGCTGCACATCGCACAAAGCTTCGGCCTCGATTCCTTAATTAGTCATAGTACAAAGCCAAACGATAAAGCTGAGAGTACGCTTATCGAACGGGCACTATTACGAGAGAAAAAACGTAGAGAGCTTCGCCAAAAGAACCTAGAACAGATTCTAAAGTTGGCACACTCTTCATGTAAGGATGAAGCAGCTGGAGACCCTGATCAGGACTGGCTATACCGTTTCTTCGATATGGCACAAGAGATCCACAATACATCGATGCAGAGGCTATGGGCTCAAGTACTGAAACGAGAAGTCACCAACCCAGGCTCGACGTCAATGAAGGCGCTTCAGATCTTAAAAGACATGACACCAAAAGAAGCACTCACCCTGCAAAGAGCCGCGTCACTGGGTTGTAGCTTTGGTAGTGATAACAGCAGAAAACTATTACTCGGCTTTAAATCCCATGCTGGAATCTTCAGCTTTGGCAAAAGAGACACCACCAACACCATCAACCTTGGTGGACACAACCTGCCCTACTCTAGTTTGCTCCACTTGATTGAGCTCGGGATTATTCTAGGAACAGAATTAGAATCTGGAGAGATTGATTTCGACCCAGCCCTACACCTGACTTATCAAGGTAAGAGCATGTCACTGGCGCCTATTTCAAAAGGGGTTAAACTGGTTTATTACCGATTCAGTCCAACAGGTAATGAGCTGTGCACCTTACTTGGCAACAAACCCAACATGCAGTATTACGATCAACTGATTGCTCTATTAAGTCAGAAGTTCACGGTACAGACAGAAGTGAAAAGCAGTGTGAATTACACCGTCTAGGCACTCGACGGTGCAAAAAATAGACGGTGTAAAAAGTGAAGAATATTGAGAAGAATAAAGAGAATCTAGAGGATAGGTTTCTTGTCTCGGTAAACCAAGGCTGCACTATTTATCGGTCGTGAATAAACAGATAAACAGCTGAGTAGCCTTAGTCATACCAACGATCTCAGTTGGCTAAAATATTACGCTTCTCTAAAGCATCAATACACAATTCCACCAGTTCATCGAGTGTCTTCTCACCCGCAGGTAAATCTATCTCAGGGTTCTGAGGCGCTTCGTACACTGAGCTAATGCCTGTAAAATTCGGGATCTCTCCAGCTCGTGCTTTCTTATACAGGCCTTTAGGGTCACGCTGCTCACAAACCTCGAGTGGCGTGTTCACAAACACCTCTAAAAACTCGCCTTCAGGTAGCAAGTCTCGCACTAACTGTCTTTCAGCTTGATGTGGGGAAATAAACGCTGACAACACGATCAAACCCGCATCCGCCATCAATTTAGCGAGCTCACCAATACGACGAATATTCTCTCGGCGATCCTGCTCAGAGAAGCCAAGGTCGCTACATAACCCATGACGCACATTATCGCCATCCAATAAGTAAGTATGGTAACCAAGCTGTGCCAAGCGATTTTCTAATGCTCCAGCGACTGTCGACTTCCCAGAACCAGATAATCCCGTGAACCAGAGCACGGCTGGCTTTTGTGATTTCAGATCAGAGCGAAATGTTTTATCAATCGAGTGTTGATGCCACACAACATTCTCATCTTTTGGTTTGAGTACTGCGGTCATAATTAGTCCTTTAAATAAACAGCATTAAAATGGGAAAAAATAAGGAATTAGGGTCAGCACCAAACCCGAATAAACAATCGAGATTGGGATGCCGATGCGCAGATAATCCGTAAGGTGGTAATTACCTACGCTATAAACAAGTAAGTTGGTTTGGTAGCCGTATGGCGAAATAAAACTGGCACTGGCACCAAACAGAACCGCCATGATGAACGGCATTGGATCGACGCCATAGCCTACTGCCATACTGTAGCCAATGGGGAATGAGAGTGCCGCTGCCGCATTGTTGGTCACCAACTCAGTTAGGACCAACGTCATGAAATAGGTCGCGACTAGCGCTCCAAACACGCCCCAGCCATTAAAGGCCTCCATAAACATCAGCCCCATTCGCTCAGACAACCCAGATGAAATCATCAGTTGAGCAATAGAGAGTGCCGAACCAACGATCACGACAATATCGACGGGGAAACGGCGGCGAAGCTCACCAAGTTGTACTACACCAAATGCCACCAGCAATAATAAAAATCCCGCTAGCCCTTTAATAATCGGGACTACATCAGCGAGCGATAACCCAATCACACTAGCAAAACCGAGCAACACAAACGTCGATTTATCGGCATCAAGCTTGGCGCTTGAGTCTAGGTCGTTCATCAACACAAACTCTTTATTGTGTTGTTGACGCTGTTCTTCAAAACGTTTGCCTGGAACCAAAATCAAGGTATCGCCAGCGGTTAATGTGATGTTTCCAAGGCCACCTTCAAGGCGTTCATGACCACGACGAATGGCAACCACAACCGCATCGAAGCGATCTCTAAACTGGCTGGTCTTGAGGGTTTTATTACAGAAGCTTGCCGATGAACTGACTACGACCTCAACAAAGCTCTGGCCGTTCAGGTGGTGCTGACCAAACAGAGTTAGCCCTTGGATCTCTTGCAGTGTCGCAACACTCTCAACATCACCACAAAACAGTAGTCGATCACGAGCTTGAAGAATAAAATCAGGGTCAATAGACGCGGTTGTTTTACCGTCTCGAATCACTTCCGCTAAGAACAGTTTTCTCAATGCTCTGAGGTTATTCTCGCTAACGCTGCGGCCAACTAAAGGAGAACCAGGTTCCACTCTTGCTTCTAAAAAGTAAGGCAGATCATCTTGAGATCCATCATCGTAGCTTGGTAGGAAGTAACTCAGCGGGATAAGGATCAACACACCACCGACCAACACCGCTAAACCGATCAAGGTCGGTGTGAAAAAGTTTAAACTTGGCAAACCCGCATCTTCAACAAAGCTATTGATGATCAAGTTGGTAGAGGTGCCGATCAATGTCAGCGTTCCACCTAAGATGGCAGCGTATGACAAAGGGATTAGCAGTTTAGATGGCGCATGCTGTTGATTACGTTTGATCGCCCCGATCAAAGAAACAACCACCGCCGTGTTATTAGTAAAAGAAGAAAGTAACGCTGTGGAAATACCCAACTTCGCAACCACGGTACCTAGCCTACCTTCAGAGATATTACGGCTAACCCAACTGATTAAGCGAGTTTTCTCCAACGCACTTGATGCGAGGATAAGAAGAATTAAAGTCAGTAACGAGGAGTTAGTGAAGTTATTGGCTAAGCTCGACAAATCGATCATGCCAGCCATAAAAGCAATAAACGCCGCGCCAGCAAAGATAAAGCTTGGCTTAATACGGGTAACGAGCAGGCAAGTAATGATGCCGAGCAAAATCGCTAATACAAATCCTTGTTGCCACATATACCCGTCCTTTATGGCGGAAACGATGGGTTTCCGCCTGATTCAATAAGCTGTTACTTAGTCGTTTATGACTTCAGTAATTGGCTTAGATCTTTGGCATCCCAATGAGGGAAGTGCTTGCGTACCAATGCGTTGAACTCAAGTTCAAATGCAGAGAAGTTACCGACTTGCTGTTCAACAGAGTCCAAACGGTCTCGAATCAAACCAGCACCCACCGTCACGTTAGTCAGGCGATCGATAACAATGAAACCACCGGTATCAGCACTCTCACGGTATTTATCCAACGCGACAGTCTCGTTCAATGACCATTCACACAAGCCAATACCATTCAGTGGTAACTCATCAACTGCGTAAGTCGACAAGTTGTTGATGTCATATTGGTGACGAACCGTTTCAACCTGACCGACGGTTTTCTTACCTGCGATTTTGATGTCGTAAGCTTTACCCGGTTGCAGTGGTTGCTCTGTCATCCATACGATGTCAGCCAATACATGGTTAGTAGATTCAATTTGCGCGTTTTCCAGCACAATCAAATCACCACGACTGATATCAATTTCATCTTCAAGAGTCAGTGTTACCGCCAAACCCGCTTGTGCCGATTCAAGTTCACCATCAAAGGTCACAATGCTTGCCACCTTAGAGGTTTTACCTGAAGGCAACGCCTTGATTTCATCACCCACGCTGACACGACCAGAAGCCACAGTGCCGGCAAAGCCACGGAAATCTAGGTTAGGACGATTGACGTACTGCACTGGGAAACGGAATTCGCCCGCTGAACGTTTTTGGTCAATGTCGACGTTCTCTAACACTTCTAATAGAGACGGACCTTCGAACCATGCAAGCTCTTTGCTTGGCGCTGCAACGTTAATGCCTTCAAGCGCGGAAACAGGCAGAATTTGAATATTAGTTTCGCCTTCTAGGTTTTCAGCAAACTCTAGATATTGATCGCGAATCTCCTCAAAACGATCTTGCGAGTACTCCACCAGATCCATCTTATTAACTGCGACGATGAAATGCTTCAAACCAAGCAGGTTAGAAATAAACGAGTGACGACGGGTTTGATCCAGAACGCCCTTACGAGCATCAATCAAGATCACAGCCAGATCACACGTTGAAGCGCCGGTTGCCATGTTGCGCGTGTACTGCTCATGCCCTGGGGTATCAGCAATAATGAATTTACGCTTTTGAGTCGAGAAGTAACGATAAGCCACATCGATCGTAATCCCTTGCTCACGCTCAGCCTGCAGGCCATCAACAAGCAGTGCTAAATCAGGCTTCTCACCTGTGGTACCCACACGTTGGCTATCCGAGTGAACCGCTGCTAGCTGATCTTCATAAATCTGTTTTGTATCATGGAGCAAGCGACCGATTAACGTACTTTTACCGTCATCTACCGAGCCACAAGTTAAAAATCTAAGCATAGATTTATGCTGATGCTGACTTAGATAACCTTCAATCCCTAGTTCAGCCAATTCGGCTTCTACTGCACTATTCATTTTTCTTTCCTTAGATTCTTAGAAATAACCTTGGCGCTTTTTCAGCTCCATAGAGCCCGACTGATCATGGTCAATCGCTCGACCTTGACGCTCACTAGACGTCGCCACCAGCATTTCTTCAATAATGCCTGTTAGCGTATTCGCCTCAGATTCAACCGCTCCGGTTAATGGGTAACAGCCTAAAGTACGAAAACGAACGCTTTTCTCTTCAATCACTTCACCTTCTTGCAGCTCCATACGGTCATCATCAACCATGATCAGCATGCCATCACGCTCAACTACAGGGCGTTTGTCTGAAAGGTAAAGTGGAACAATATCGATGCTCTCTAGGTAGATGTATTGCCAGATATCAAGCTCAGTCCAGTTAGATAGTGGGAAGACACGAATGCTTTCGCCCTTATTAACCTGACCGTTGTAGGTGTGCCAAAGCTCTGGACGCTGGTTTTTTGGATCCCACGTATGGTTCTTATCGCGGAAAGAGTAAACACGTTCTTTCGCACGAGATTTTTCTTCATCACGACGCGCACCACCAAAAGCCGCATCGAACCCATACTTGTTTAACGCCTGCTTAAGGCCCTGTGTTTTCATGATGTCAGTGTGCTTCGAAGAACCATGTACAAATGGGCTACAACCCATCTCAATACCTTCTGGGTTCTTATGTACTAAAAGGTCGAAGCCGTACTTTTTAGCCGTACGATCACGAAACTCAATCATCTCGCGGAATTTCCAATCCGTATCTACATGCAATAGCGGGAATGGAATCTTGCCTGGATAAAACGCTTTGCGAGCTAAATGAAGCATCACAGAAGAATCTTTTCCGATGGAGTACATCATCACTGGGTTATCAAACTCAGCCGCTACTTCACGGATAATATGAATACTTTCCGCTTCGAGCTGTTTTAGGTGGGTTAAACGTTCTTGGTCCATTTCAGTGCTTCCTTTAAGGCTCGCGTTACGAGCAATTCATTACTTGGTCTTGCCAAGCAAGGGATTTAACTCATCCACTGTTGTGAATGGGAGTATTGGCACTAGAAGAAAACAGAAGCTTCGTTTTGAGCTATCCTTGCTATTCATCTGCCTGATACGTCCTTGATATAGGCATTATGACGAGCCTCTCATATTACTGGAAATTCTAAAATTTCATTTTTTATTCGAAAAGCTGATAAGGGATTGAATTTACCGATAAGCAGGTGAAATGAATGGACTAATATTATCGATATCAGTTGCGCATCGATTGAACAGCTTTGGGAGGCGTCTTGCAGAACACCATAAAGTAATCGATCTAAGTCACGAATTAACATTCGTTGTAATCATTGTTTCATTCGGTTTTGTTACATTACGCAACGAATTTTCTACTATCCACTTTGGAGCTACAAAATGAAAGTTGCAATGAAACCTTTGTCATTGGCTGTACTTGCGGGTCTTGGTTTGACTTTAGCAGGCTGCACAACAACACCAGATACCGATGAAGTGATTAAATTACGTGTCGTAGAAACGACGGATATCCATACCAACCTAATGGATTACGACTACTACAAAGACAAGCCATCGAAAAAAATTGGCTTAGCACGTACTGCAACTCTAGTAAAAGAAGCTCAAAGCGAAGTAACCAACAGCGTATTAGTTGATAACGGTGACTTGCTGCAAGGTAGCCCAATGGGTGACTACATGGCAGACAAAGGCATCGAAGCGGGCGAAGTTCACCCTGCATACAAAGCTATGAACCAACTAAGCTACGACGCTGCAAACCTAGGTAACCACGAATTCAACTACGGTCTTGAGTTCCTAGAAGAATCGATCAACGACGCTGATTTCCCGTACATCAGTGCTAACGTTTACGACGCAGAAACCAAAGAACACTACTTCACGCCTTATATCATCAAGACGCACACGTTCGAAGATACTGCTGGCGTAGAGCACGAAGTAAAAGTGGGTTACATCGGTTTTGTTCCACCACAAATCATGACGTGGGATAAGAAGAACCTTGAAGGTAAAGTGATCGCTCGCGATATCATTGAGACGGCTAACGAGTTAGTGCCTCAAATGAAAGCGGAAGGTGCAGAGGTTATCGTTGCTATCCCTCACTCAGGCGTATCAACTGACCCATACAAAAATGGCGAAGAGAACTCAACGTTCTACCTATCTGAAGTAGACGGCATCGATGCGATCGCATTCGGCCACTCCCACGCAGTTTTCCCAGGTAAAGGTTTTGATGACATTCAAGGCATCGACAACGAAACGGGCACAATGAACGGCGTTGCGGCAGTAATGCCAGGTCGTTGGGGTAGCCACGTTGGTGTTATGGATCTAACACTTGCACAAAAAGACGGTAAGTGGGAAGTTGTTAAAGGCCAATCAGAAGCGCGCCCTATCTACGACAAAATAGAGAAGAAATCTCTTGCTGCAGCTGATGAAGGCATCGTAACAGCACTAGAAAAAGACCACGCTGGTACTCGTGAGTTTGTTAACCAACCGATTGGTAAAGCAGACGATGTGATGTACAGCTTCTTGTCTCTAGTACAAGACGATCCAACAGTTCAAATCGTTAACCTTGCACAGAAAGATTACGTTGAACAGTTCATCCAAGGTGACCCTGACCTAGATGGTACGCCAGTACTTTCAGCAGCTGCACCATTCAAGGCCGGTGGCCGTAAGAATGACCCAGCGAACTTCACTGAAGTTGAATCTGGTCAACTGACATTCCGTAACGCAGCTGACTTGTACCTTTACCCGAACACGCTAGTTGCGATGAAGGTAACAGGTCACGAAGTAAAAGAGTGGCTCGAGTGCTCTGCTGGTCAGTTCAACCAAGTGGATGTTAACTCAACAGCACCACAACAGTTGATCGAGTGGGATAATTTCCGTACTTACAACTTCGATGTTATCGACGGTGTTGATTACCAAATCGACGTAACTCAACCTGCTAAATACGATGCAAACTGTAAAGTGGTTAACCCTGACTCACAGCGTATTGTTGGCCTAACTTACCAAGGTAAGCCAATCGACATGAAGCAAGACTTCCTGATCGCAACCAACAACTACCGTGCATACAGCGCTAAGTTCCCAGGCACAGGTGAAGACTTCATCGCATTTGATGCACCAGATGAGAACCGTACTGTTCTTGCAAACTACATCTCTCGCGTAAGCAAAGAGCAAGGTCAAGTGAGCCCAAGCGCGGATAACAATTGGTCATTTGCACCAATCAAAACGGATAACAAGCTAGATATCCGCTTTGAAACATCTCCAAGCGACAAAGCAGCAGAGTTCATCAAAGAAAAGGGTCAATACCCGATGAAACGTGTTGCGACTGACGATGTTGGTTTTGCTGTTTACCAGATTGACCTAACTAAATAGATTGCTTAAGTAATCCATAGTTAACGTTCTGAAAGGCTGAGTTTAACGACTCAGCCTTTTTCTTTTCTTCTAAATGTTCAGCCCAAAGCCCTAATTTTCGAACGACAAACTCTCATTCAACCCGCTTCCAAATGCCACGCCTTTAGCTTCAAAGCAGCAGTCAAACAGCAGTCAAACAGCAGTCAAACAGCAGTCAAACAGCACGACTCAAACCACCAATTGAATAAATCCAACACAAAAAAACACTAATCAGCTGTAAGTTTTTCTCTGCTCCTCCTGTCTATTTAATTTACTACACTCAATGAATGGCCAATAAGCCATTCATCTATAGGATAGATAAGGACATTTGATGAGCACCGTCGAGAGCATTCAAGCATGGTTACATTCAGGAGAGGAGTCGCTGCTATGGCTGATGCTTGGCATCATCGCGCTTTCTTACCTGCTTGAAGATCTTGCGATTGTTACGGCGGCAGGTATCGCGACTCAAGGTCTAATACTTCCTCAATATGCGCTGCTTGCTATTTTCATCGGTATTGCCACGGGTGATCTCGGTCTTTATTACTTAGGGAAGTCAGGACGTTATTTCCGAGGTGTTCGATATAAAGCCCTCACGAATAAATACTTTCGTTCGCTTCGTACCAAATTACGTCAGAACGCATTCAGCAGCCTTTTTGTTATCCGCTTTATTCCAGGGCTTCGCACCGTCGGGTTTACCTTAAGTGGCTTTTTCGCCATCCCACTGCCTACTTTCTTGTTTGCTGTCATCAGCGCCACCGCGATCTGGACTGGCATTGTCTTCTCTGCCATCTACTATTTAGGGACATCAGCGTGGCTGCAAGCCTCTGAATATCAATGGATCGTTATCCCGTGTGCCATCGCTTTACTGTTTATCGGTAATCGATTAATGCATAAAACCTACTCTAGAGGATTATCATGAGTTCACCGCAAGATATTCGCATCATTCCCGCACATCAAATCAATGCAGGCATGCCTTTGCTTGAAAAAGATACCGTGCGCAGTGTCTCTCCTTATGAGTTTCTTCCGACTTGGTTCTTCTACACGCCAGTCGTGATTCAAAGCCTGATGCAAGGGTTACGGCACTTTGACTGGGCACTGCCGCTCATCGCCAACCCAAGCATCAAGTTAAGCGGTATGGTAGGCGAATCAAAACACGAGATATTAAGCCTTGCCGGATCTTCAAGTCAGCGTTGGATCTCTCCGTTTATCACCCTCACCAAAACGGATCTCAGCGGTAAGAAACAAGCTGAAGATGCACGCAGCGCACTCATACAATCCGATCTTGATTTCCCGATTGTAGCGAAACCAGATCTTGGCTGTCGAGGCGTTGGCGTCAAGCTGATCAACACACAAGATCAACTTGAGCAATATGTTGAATCTTTCCCAAATAATGCTCGCTTTCTACTGCAAGAAAAGGCGCCTTATCAGGCAGAAGCTGGCGTTTTCTATGTTCGTTACCCAAACAAAAAGCAAGGCGAGATCATCTCGATCACACTCAAATATGCGCCAATGGTGATGGGTGATGGCAAGTCGACACTCAAGCAGTTAATTGAAAATAGCCCGCGTGCTGGGCAACTCAGCCACCTGTATCTACCAAGGCATGAAGATAAATTGGATCAAGTGCTCGCAGAGGGCGAAGAGTTCCAACTCGCGTTCGCAGGTAGCCATAGCCGTGGCTGCATCTTCCGCGATGGCAATCAATACATTACTCAGGCTTTAACTGAACGTTTAGACGAGATATTCGATGACTTCGATGGTTTTCATTTTGGCCGACTCGACGTCAAGTTTAAAGACATGCACAGCCTAATGAACGGCGAGGATTTCACGATCCTTGAGGTCAATGGCGCAAGCAGTGAGGCTGGGCATATCTGGGATCGCAACACACCGCTGCGAGAGATATTTTCTACGCTACTTCTGCAATACCGCATTCTTTTTGATATTGGCGCTCAGCAAAAACAACGAGGCCATAAGACTCCCTCTTTCAAGAGCTTATTCGCTGCGTGGCAAGAAGAGCGACGTCTTGTTCAACAATATCCGACCACTGACTAACTTTGTACGAGGACCATGAATGAACCCCATAGCCCAACCGAGCGCCCTCACTTCTTTCTCTCCTAGTATCAAGGGAGCGGTAGAAATATTGAATCAGGGTCTAGAGTTTTTGTTAGCGATATCTGACAGCGACTATCTGACACGAGCAAAGCCGCATGTCACAAGCTCTATTGGTGAGCATACTCGTCACACGCTCGATCTTTTTCACGCCTTAATCTTAAAAGAGAATGCGACCGTTGATTACAACACTCGTCGTCGTGGTCATCCCGTCGAATACGACCGCTCAATTGCAGTAAAAGAGATCCATTATGTGATCAACTGGCTTGAACGATTAGACCGCAGAGATCTCGAAGCGCCTATCATGATCCAAACCGAAGTTTCAATGGATACACAAGTATTCGCCAGCCTGCCTTCTACGTTAGAAAGAGAGGTCACCTTTGCTGCTCTGCATGCCAATCATCACTATGCGATGATCAAAGTGATCACGACCTTTCTTGATGTCGAAACATGCAATACCTTTGGTTATGCCCCAACCACCAGCAGCTATCTGAGGGAGCAATAATCATGTGTTCAGTATCTTGGCTGCTTGAAGAAAATGGTTATCAGGTCTTTTTTAACCGTGACGAACAAAAGACGCGAGCACTAGCAATGCCGCCTAAACAGTATCGAGTCAACGGTGTCGATATCATCATGCCACTCGACCCAACTGGCGGTGGTAGCTGGATCAGTATCAATGAGTTCGGGCTTTCGCTATGCCTACTCAATAACTATCAAGGCATAGTACCTGTTGGATCTTTAGTCAGCCGTGGTTTGTTACTCAAGAATCTATCATCGAGTCGTAACATCAGTCAGCTCTCTGAAGCATTTCATCAGCTCGACCTGCACTCTTTTGCTCCATTTACCTTGTTGGCTTTCGCGCCGAATTTAACTCAGAACAATGGTTTGGTTATCGCCTACATGTGGGATGGTATTCAACAGCACATCGTCGACACTGATTCTCCACTCTTCTCATCCGGTGTTGATTTAGAGCGAGTACAAGCCTACCGACAAGCAAAATACGATCAGCTTATGACAACAGGTAAGAATCAGCAGAACTTACTTCAATTTCACTCTCACCATCATAGCGAACAGCCTCATTTAGCGACCTGTATGCATCGTGAAGACGCACATACGGTGAGCTTTACACACTTACGCAATCTACACGGCCAAGCCTCGATGTTTTATGCACCCGGCTCGCCTTGTGAACCCATTAAGCCATGCCAGATAAATCAACAGCGCTTTACCTTCGATTTATCACCCGTAATCAATCTATAGATGGAGTCCATCATGAGAAAACTATTAACCATGGTCATGCTACTTGTTAGCCCGTACGTATTTGCCGCCGATGAAATCTACACAGGATTCTTTAGCAGTAAGGCGCTCGATGGCTACGACACTGTGGCTTATTTCACTTCAGGCAAGCCCATCGAAGGCAGTAACAAATTCAGCACCGAGTACAAAGGCGCGGACTGGTATTTCTCTTCTGAAAAGAATCTGACTTTATTTGTTAATAATCCTGAAAAATATGCCCCTCAATATGGGGGTTATTGCGCTTGGGCTGTTTCAGCAAAAAGTGACTTTGCACCCGGTGACCCGAACCAATGGACAATTGTTGATAACAAGCTTTACCTCAACTATAACCAAGAGATTAAACAGCGTTGGGAACAAGATCGAGCACAGCATATTCAAAAAGCCGACACCGTTTGGCCACAACTGATCAAATAAGGGAATAACCATGACATTCACTCCAGCTAAACATATTCCTGCGGCATTTATCGCTTTCGTATTTGTTCAGTCGCTGTTTTTTAAGTTCACAGGCTCATACGAGACTGAGCATATCTTTGGCACCTTGGCGACATGGTCTGGCTTAAGTTGGTTCGGTTCATTTGGCGGCTACTTGATTGGGTTCGCTGAATTGATTGCGGCCATTTTGCTGTTTACTCGTTGGCATGGTCTGGGTGCCATCATGAGTGTGGGGATTATGAGTGGCGCGATATTTTTCCATCTGTTTACGCCGCTCGGTATTCAAATGCCTGAGTTTAACGCAGCGGGTGAAATTGTCGGTTATGACGGCGGATTACTGTTTGGCATGGCATGCCTAGTATGGCTTTGCGGTGCATTTTTAAGTGTAAAAGATTTCAAGAATCAAGACGGTTTCCTAAACAACTTTAGTCAATAAGGTAGCTTCATTATGATTGATAGTCCTTTTCGTTTACCACGTTACACGCCTTTTGGTTTAGGTGAGTCTGTTGTCGAGTGGGCAACTGGGCTATCTAAGCTAGATAAGCTCTATCAAGATAGACCTGATGAGTTATCTAGCTTTGAATTCATGCATCACACCTTGTCAGCATTGAATATCGACTATTCCGTTTCAGCAGGCGCCACTGATAATATTCCCGAACAAGGGCCAGTAGTCATTGTGGCTAACCACCCACTTGGTGCGATTGAAGGCGTGATCCTTGCTGATCTCGTAGGATCGGTAAGAAAGGATGTGAAGGTGTTGGCCAATGAGTTGCTCAAGCGACTGCCTGAACTGGATGATCTTTTCATTGGGGTCGATGTCTTTAACAGTAAAGAATCGAAACGCACCAATGCTAAAGCTATTCGAGATGCCAATCGTCATTTAGCAGACGGTGGACTCTTGATTGTGTTCCCTGCTGGCGAAGTATCGAGTTACCGTAAAGGGGCCAAGACACTAACAGACATCGAGTGGAGCAAATCAGTCGCAAAGTTTGTTAAGCGTCACCAAGCCACCACGGTGCCTATCTTTATCAATGGCAAGAACAGTGAGCTTTTCTACCAAGCGGGCCGTGTTCACCCACTACTGAGAACGGCTTTACTTGGCCGTGAACTTCTTAATAAACAGGCGACGACTATCTCTATCTCGATTGGCTCTTCGATTCCGTATTCAGAGATCAAATCGTTTGAAAAAGAGATGGATATCGTCAATTACCTACGACTCAATACCTACCTAATGAGTCAACAAGATAGTCCGAATACGCCAATCCACGCGCCCTCTTTTGACACTCAAGTGATTGCGCCGATTCCACCAGAAGTGTTGGCAATAGAGGTCGGTTCTCTTCCTGAAGAGATGAAGTTACTTGAGCAAGGGGACTTCGAGGTCTACTGTACGCCAAGCCAATCTATTCCTAACTTAATGCGCGAAATTGGTCGAGTTAGAGAAGAGAGTTTCCGAGAAGTCGGAGAAGGCAGCGGGCTTGCCTGTGATTTAGATGAGTATGACCTTTACTACCACCAACTGTTTGTTTGGAATAAAACCAAGGCTGAATTAGTGGGTGCATACCGACTTGGTATGGTCGACAAGCTCATCGCTGAGCACGGGCTTGATAAGCTCTACTCTCGTAGCCTGTTTAACTACAATCAAGAATTCATCGATACCTTAGACAACAGTATCGAGCTTGGGCGTTCTGTAGTAAGCAAGCCTTATCAAAAGAGCCTTAACTCACTATTACTATTGTGGAAAGGTATCGCGGCCTTCGTGTATCGTCACCCTCAATACACTCACCTATTCGGCCCTGTCAGTATCAGTAATGATTACAGTCATAATGCGCGTCTGTTGATTGCGACGACCTTATCCATACACCATTACGATGAACAAAAGGCGAACCTGGTTTCTCCTTCGTCACCACTCAATACCAGTAATAATGTGTTCTGGCAGAATCACCTGCTATCGTCATTGGCGAGTGTTCCTCTGCTCTCTAAAGTGTTAGCACGTATGGAGCAAGGGAAAGGCCTACCGGTACTGCTACGCCAATACTTAGGGATGAACGGTAAACTTGTGTGCTTTAACGTCGATCCATCGTTTAATGATGCCTTGGATGGCTTGATTGTGGTTAATCTTAAGAAAGTACCATTGAAAACCCTAGGCAAATACATGGGCAGAGACCTCGCTCAAGATTATCTAGAACAGCACGCTCGACGTTGATTTAGCCTGCTCTGTACCTCTCCACAAATAAGTGCGATGATTTCGGCACTTATTTGGGTTAGGTTATTTTCATGCACACCTCTTTTATCGAACAACTACAAAGCTTTGACTTCTCTGAGAGTCAGATTGAATCTCTATTAGCTGTCGCGAAGCCGCTTGAGCTACCAACCCGACACATCCTGATCAATCAAGGTGAGATGGCGAGTTCGATCTACTTTGTACTTGAAGGCTTATGCCACGCTTGTTATCTCACTAATGACGGTAAGCAATACAGCAAAGAATTCTACTGGGAACAAGACTGGATCATCGGCTTTGAGAGTTTGATAAAGAACCAAGCGTCCCCTTACCTACTAGAAACGCTCACACCCATCACAATGTTAGAACTGCCAATGAATGCGGTTATCGAGTGGCGTGCATCAAATAACCCTCTGTATTTAAAGCTGTTAGAAACTCAGCTCATGCACAAGGAAAACAAAGAACGCTTTATGTTGCTTTATACCCCAGAGCAACGCTACCAACTGTTCTGCGAACATTACCCCGACCTTGAACAGCGCTTGAACGACAATCAAATTGCGGCTTACCTCGGTATAACCGCGATCAGCCTGAGCAGAATCAAAGGTCGAATTAACAATAGTTAATGCCAACAATCATCGCACATAGTACATTCAGAGCATCGATAATCTCTGGATGTAAACATGATCACTTGGCACTCAATTCCCTTCTCTGAACTTTCAACACAACAGCTTTATCAATTACTTAGATTACGAGTCGATGTGTTCGTTGTTGAGCAAAATTGCCCTTATCCAGAGCTCGATGGTAAAGATACACTCGCAGGTGTTGAACACTTGCTTGGCTATGCTGATGCAGAGCTAGTGGCGTGTGCCCGTTTGTTACCACCAGGTACTTCTTACGACAATACCAGCATCGGCCGAGTGGCGACCAAGCAATCAGCAAGAGGTGATGGCTTGGGTCATCAATTGATCAAAGAAGCGTTAACACGCTGTGAGACTCTTTGGCCGAGCAAGACCATCGATATTGGCGCGCAACAACACCTAGAAAACTTCTATGCGAATCACGGGTTCGAAACTATCTCTGAGATGTATCTGGAAGACGATATTCCGCATGTAGACATGAGATTTGAAAAGTAATGACGAATATCACTGTCGGTATTCTATTGTTGGTTGCAGGTAACTTGTTTGCCTCGCTTTCCGACGTAGCGGTAAAACTGTTGAATGGCGAAGTACCGCCTCTTCAGTATATTTTTTTCCGACAGTTGATATCTCTGCTCATCATCACCCCTTTGTGGCTACAGCAAAAAAAGGAACAACGACGCTTACAGCAAGCCAAAGTGACCATCATACGCGGACAGCTGATACTAATTGGCAGTGGATGTATGGTTGTCGCGATTACCCATTTATCTTTGGCTACCGCCAACGCAGTATTTTACGTCGCGCCCCTGTTGATGTTACCTCTCTCTATGTTTCTACTGAAAGAGCAACCGGCACTTGGCAAGGTTATCGCCACCACTATCGGTTTTATTGGTGCATTGATTGTCTTGAGGCCATCACAATTTCATTGGGCAGCACTGTTTGCTTTGGGTACAGCACTCACCCTCGCACTATTCAATGTATTGGTAAGAAAGCTTCCTAGTGAGCAAACGGTGGTCACTACGCTGTGGTGGACAACCTTATTCTCTATTCCAGCCTCATTAGTACTGTGCTTCTTATACTGGCAGCCGGTGTCTGGGGAACATTTGGGATACATAGCATTAAGTGCGACGCTAATCTTAAGCTACAACGGACTTGCGGTCGCTGCCTACCAAAAAGCACACTCTAGTCAAATTGCCTTGGCTGAATACTCAGGCTTAGTGTTTGTCGCCATAATAGGCGCTATATGGTTTGATGAGATTCCGGATACGTTAACCTTTATCGGAATTATGCTCATCATCTTACCGCTTGCACCTTTCAAGCGACCAAAAAAAAGAGCTAATCATTAGCTCTTTTCTATCGACTATCTGTATCTGACGAAACGCTTTAACGCAGGCTCAGTATTGAGCTACTTACTACGGCCAAAGCCACCGTCAGACAATCGGAAAAACATCACCGAAGTGTTGCCTTTTTCTAGCTGAAGAATGTCTAGTTGCCCGGTCTCGGCGAGTTTGAATCGAACTAGCTGGCCTTTACGAATCTGACTAAGTGGTTTGTCTGCCCCTTCAATACGCACTAGCGCGTTCAAGTCAGACAACGGTAAGTCGTTATTTCGAAAAACCTGCGCTAACGTATCCCCTTGCTTTACAAGATACTCCTGCCAGTTGTTGTTACTCGGTTCTGATGAACTGCTCTTGGCATTTTGCTGTTCGCTTAAGCCAACCGTGTTTATCTCAAGCTCAACGCGCGATGTTGCTGGGGCTGCGTCTACTTTAGGTTCTGGTAGCGGCACAAAAAGTAAGATCAATACGATCGGCGAAATCACCATCAATAGTCTTTGGTGTAATTTCGGCAATGATCCCCAAGCCTGCACGGTTGAGGTTTTTATTTTCTTGATATCGATCGAGCTTAATTTCTCTTTGACCTGATTCAGTCGATCCTTGAACTCTGCTAAGTGGTCTACTTTCTGTTTTTTCTTTTGACGACGATTCATGCCACTGCGTCCTATACATTGAATAACTACAGTATAAAAACCAAAGTACCAACAGTATAGATCTTTCCGCTACAACAGAGACCAAAGCAAGAAAATTGACATAGCTGTGATTTGGACACGTTAAAGCGTAAGTGATCAGGGGCTAGCCGTTTATTCAGGCTGCTAATACTGGTATTCTTACCCTTTTCGTACTGACAAAAAGAGTGACTTTTCATGTCTGAAGTAAAATTTGAAACTGTAGAGCAAAAAGCTAGCTACGGTATCGGTCTACAAATGGGCCAACAACTTGCTGGTTCTGGTCTTGAAGGCCTAAACGTTGACGCAATCGCTGCTGGTATCGCAACAGCTCTAGTTGGTGACATGCCAGCTATCGAAGTTGACGAAATCAACAACGCACTACAAGAGCTACACACTCGTGGTGAAGCTGCACGTCAAGAACTAGCTAAAGCAGCAGCAGCTGACGGCGAAGCTTTCCTAACTGACAACGCTCTTCGTTCAGAAGTAACAGTTCTTGAGTCTGGTCTTCAGTACGAAGTACTAACTGAAGGTACTGGCGAAATCCCTACTGCAGACAAGCAAGTACGTGTTCACTACCACGGCGAACTAACTGACGGTACTGTTTTCGACAGCTCTGTATCTCGCGGTCAACCTGCTGAATTCCCAGTAACTGGCGTAATTCAAGGTTGGGTACAAGCTCTACAAATGATGCCTGTTGGCTCTAAGTGGAAGCTATACATCCCTCAAGATCTAGCATACGGTGAGCGTGGCGCAGGTGCTGCAATCCCACCATTTGCTGCTCTAGTATTCGAAGTAGAACTTCTAGCTATTCTTTAATTTTTATAAAAACCTTTAGTAAAACAAAATACTATAGGTAAATAAAATTGAAATAATTCAACGGCGATGTGACTACATCGCCGTTTTTCGTTTATAGTGAATAGGTCGATTACTTTATTACTTAAGGAAGAATAATGAAGAAAATACTCATCACTATGCTCAGCAGCCTTGCTGTAGTCTCTTGCGCTAGCACTAGCGACTCTGAACAAACCGGTTCAACATCAGATACCAACTATTCCCAACTATCGCAAACAGCCCTGATGGCAGCAGTGAATATGTGGTCTCAACAAAACGAAACAACACCACTTGCTGATACCGTTGCTGATCAAGCATCTGTTACCAGCGATCAAGCAATTGGCGGTATCGGTTCAATGTTGGCGCTTGCACAAAATTCACTTGGCTCAGCAGACAATAAAGAACTCGCATCACTCATTCCTGGAATGTCTTCACTTGAATCGACTGGCTTATCATCAGTTCTAAGCTCACAAGGTGCTGTTGAAAGTGCGTTTGCTGGGTTAGGTATGGATTCGTCAATGGTTACGACATTTGCACCAATCATTCTTCAGGCACTTCAATCACAAGGTGCAACGAGTGGCCTTATGGATTCACTTGCCGCTATTTGGCAGTAGGCCATCGCGATTAGCGACTAGTTGAAGAATATTGTAAGGGCACTTCGGTGCTCTTTTTTGCGCGTGGAAGAAAAGATATTTGAGATACGAGATACGAGATACGAGATACGAGATACGAGATACGAGATACGAGATACGAGATACGAGATACGAGATACGAGATACGAGATACGAGATACGAGATATTTTTAAAAAATAGAGCAGAGCAGGCAAGTAAAAATGCCAAACATCGTGGTGCAATTTTTCAATTCGATAGAAACAAAAAAAGCCGAGCTAATGCTCGGCTTTTTGTATTAAGAATCTAGTATAGATTACTCAGCAGCTTCTTCAGCAGCTGGGCGGTCTACAAGCTCAATGTAAGCCATTGGAGCTTTATCACCAGTACGGAAACCACATTTAAGAATGCGAGTGTAACCACCTTGGCGAGCCGCGAAACGCGGGCCTAGTTCATTAAATAGTTTTGCCACAACTTCGTTATCACGAGTGCGAGCAAATGCAAGACGACGGTTAGCAACACTGTCTGTCTTAGCTAGGGTAATCAATGGCTCAATTACGCGACGTAGTTCTTTTGCTTTAGGCACGGTAGTTTTAATAACTTCGTGACGAACAAGAGAGCTAGCCATGTTGCTGAACATCGCTTTGCGATGACTGCTGTTGCGGTTGAGTTGACGACCACTTTTACGATGGCGCATGACCTAATCCTTCTAACTTTTCGATTAATCTTCAGCGATTGACGCTGGTGGCCAGTTTTCTAGGCGCATGCCTAGAGAAAGACCACGTGAAGCAAGCACATCTTTAATCTCTGTAAGAGATTTCTTACCAAGGTTTGGCGTTTTAAGTAGCTCAACCTCAGTGCGCTGTACAAGATCACCGATGTAGTGAATCGCTTCTGCTTTCAAACAGTTAGCAGAGCGAACTGTTAGTTCAAGATCGTCTACAGGACGTAGTAGGATAGGATCGAATTCTGGCTTCTCTTCCTTCTCCTCAGGTACACGTACATCACGAAGATCTACGAACGCATCCAGTTGTTCAGCTAAAATAGTAGCTGCACGACGGATTGCTTCCTCAGGTTCTAGAGTACCGTTCGTTTCCATATCGATAACAAGCTTGTCTAAATCAGTACGTTGTTCTACACGTGCCGCTTCTACAGCATAGGCGATTTTATCAACCGGGCTGTAAGTAGCGTCAACTAATAGACGACCGATAGGACGCTCATCTTCTTCAGTATGGATACGAGCTGAAGCTGGAACGTAACCACGACCACGTTCTACTTTGATACGCATAGCGATCTCAGCATTGTCATCCGTTAGGTGACAAATTACGTGCTCAGGGTTAGCGATCTCTACATCACCATCGTGGGTGATGTCACCTGCAACAACAGGGCCTGAGCCTGATTTGTTCAGTGTAATAAACACTTCATCTTTGCCTTCAGCAACGCGTACAGCTAAACCTTTAAGGTTTAGAAGGATTTCCAGGATATCTTCCTGAACGCCTTCTTTAGTGCTGTATTCGTGTAGCACACCTTCAATTTCAACTTCTGTTACGGCACAACCCGGCATAGAAGATAGAAGAATGCGGCGAAGAGCATTACCTAGAGTGTGGCCGAAACCGCGCTCTAATGGCTCAAGAGTTACTTTCGCGTGTGTCGTATTGATCTGTTCAATGTCAACAAGACGCGGCTTAAGAAATTCTGTTACAGAACCCTGCATTGTGTCCTCTCTTTTTTTAACCTTACTTAGAGTAAAGTTCGACGATCAAGTGTTCATTGATGTCAGCTGATAGGTCAGAACGCTCAGGCATACGCTTGAATGTACCTTCCATTTTGCTAGCATCTACTTCAATCCAAGTTGGCTTTTCACGTTGTTCAGCAACTTCTAGAGCCGCTTTAATACGAGATTGCTGTTTAGCTTTCTCGCGGATAGAAACAACGTCGTTAGCCGCTACTTTGAAAGAAGGAACGTTTACAACTTTACCGTTAACTAGAACAGACTTGTGGCTAACTAGTTGACGAGATTCAGCACGAGTAGCGCCAAAGCCCATACGGTAAACTACGTTATCAAGACGACCTTCAAGAAGCTGAAGCAGGTTTGCACCTGTGTTGCCTTTAAGACGTGCAGCTTCTTTGTAGTAGTTGCGGAATTGTTTTTCTAGAACGCCGTAGATACGACGAACTTTTTGCTTCTCACGAAGCTGAACGCCATACTCAGATAGACGACCGCGACGAGCGCCGTGTACACCTGGTGCGTTATCAATTTTACACTTGGTATCGATCGCACGGACACCAGACTTAAGGAATAAGTCAGTACCTTCGCGACGGCTAAGCTTCAGCTTAGGACCCAAATATCTTGCCATGATCTTTCTCCAATATTCCTAGAAACGAAACTTAAACGCGACGTTTCTTAGGTGGACGACAACCGTTATGAGGGATTGGTGTCGCATCAACAATGTTAGTGATACGGAAACCAGCAGCGTTCAGTGCACGAACAGTAGATTCGCGACCTGGACCTGGACCCTTAACCATAACTTCCAAGTTCTTTAGGCCATATTCTTTAGCCATTTCACCACAACGCTCAGCTGCAACTTGTGCTGCGAACGGAGTAGATTTACGAGAACCACGGAAACCTGAACCACCTGCTGTAGCCCATGCAAGAGCGTTGCCTTGGCGGTCAGTGATAGTTACGATTGTGTTGTTGAAAGAAGCATGAATGTGCGCTACGCCATCAGCTACTTGCTTGCGTACGCGCTTACGCGCGCGAGTTGGTTGTTTTGCCATTGTACTCTACCTTATCCGACTATTTCTTGATCGGCTTGCGCGGACCCTTACGGGTGCGAGCGTTGGTTTTAGTACGCTGTCCACGTAGTGGTAGACTGCGACGATGACGAAGACCGCGGTAACAGCCAAGGTCCATAAGACGCTTGATGTTCATCGATACTTCACGACGTAGATCACCTTCTACAGTGTATTTAGCTACACCATCACGCAGTTGATCGATCTGCTCTTCAGTTAGTTCACTGATCTTAGCATCTTCAGCAATACCCACTTCAGCTAGAATAGCTTGAGAGCGAGTTTTACCAATACCGTAAATTGCAGTAAGTGCAATTACAGAATGCTTATGATCAGGAATGTTAATGCCGGCTATACGGGCCATTATTCACTCCTAAGGGGTTCATAAAAGAATTATCCGCAGCAAAGCCCGTGATGGATACGCTGCGGCATACTACTTCTTTTGCACGCAAAAGGTAGGCCGAGGAATATACTCGACTCTACCTAGTATTTCAAGTAAAAATTTCTGCTGATTAGCCTTGGCGTTGCTTATGCTTTGGCTCACTGCAAATCACGCGAACGACACCGTTACGCTTGATAACTTTACAGTTACGGCAGATTTTTTTAACGGAAGCACGAACTTTCATTGCTAAACTCCGTAAATGGAATCGAAATAATTACTACCGAATTAACGGCCGTAACCTTTCAGATTCGCTTTCTTTAACACAGAATCATACTGTTGTGACATCAGATGAGTCTGTACCTGTGCCATGAAATCCATGATAACAACCACTACGATTAGTAGGGAAGTGCCGCCAAAGTAGAAACGAACGTTCCACGCGACCATCATGAATTCAGGAATCAGACATATAAAAGTAATGTATAGAGCGCCCGCAAGGGTTAGTCTAGTCATCACTTTATCGATATATTTCGCTGTCTGCTCACCTGGGCGGATACCGGGTACGAATGCACCAGACTTCTTCAAGTTATCAGCTGTTTCACGTGGGTTAAACACCAACGCTGTATAGAAGAAACAGAAGAAGATTATAGCTGCTGCATAAAGCATTACATACAACGGTTGACCTGGGCTAAGAGCTAATGACACGTCAGTTAACCAACCGAACGCGCTGCTTTCACCATTTTGACCAAACCACTGCGCTAATGTTCCTGGGAACAAAATAATACTTGATGCAAAAATCGCTGGTATAACACCTGCCATATTAATCTTAAGTGGCAAGTGAGAACTTTGTGCTGCAAAAACTTTACGACCTTGTTGACGTTTCGCATAGTTAACGACGATACGACGTTGACCACGCTCCATGAAAACCACGAAGTAAATTACAGCAAAAGACAATACCGCGATAAACAACAGAAGAAGCACATGCAATTCACCTTGACGCGCTTGCTCGATTGTTTGACCGATTGCAGAAGGCAATCCAGCAACAATACCTGCAAAAATCAGAATGGAAATACCATTACCGATTCCTCGCTCAGTGATTTGTTCACCTAACCACATCAAAAACATGGTACCAGTTACTAAACTCACGGTAGCAATAAGCGTAAACATGGTTTGGTTGATAACAACCAGATTGTCGACCATGTTTGGTAAGCCTGTTGCGATACCAATAGCTTGGAATGTTGCAAGTACAAGCGTGCCGTAGCGTGTATATTGGCTTATCTTACGACGGCCTGCTTCACCCTCTTTCTTGAGTTCCGCTAACGCTGGATGAACTACAGTTAGCAATTGGACTACGATCGATGCCGAAATGTACGGCATGATACCCAATGCTAATATAGATGCACGCTCAAGAGCACCACCGGAGAACATGTTAAACATTTCTACGATGGTACCTTTTTGCTGATCGAACAAATCGGCAAGTACAGCTGCGTCAATACCAGGGATCGGCACAAAAGAGCCGGCTCGGAATACTAAAAGTGCACCAATTACGAATAATAAGCGCGACTTTAGTTCACTTAAGCCGCTCTGAGCACTACGAAAATCTTTTCCTGGTTTCTTAGCCATCTGTACCTCGTTCCTCGAGATTATTCCTCGATTTTACCGCCTGCAGCTTCGATTGCAGCTTTAGCGCCTTTAGTCACGCGTAGACCTTTAACAGTCACAGCTTTGCTTAGGTCACCAGAAAGAACGATCTTAACAAACTCGATGTTCTTAGTGATAACGTTAGCAGCTTTAAGACTGTTAAGATCAACTACGTCACCTGTTACTTTCGCTAGCTCAGCTAGACGAACTTCAGCAGACACTAGGCTCTTACGAGAAGTGAAACCGAATTTAGGTAGACGTTGTTTTAGAGGCATTTGACCGCCTTCAAAACCTGGACGAACAGAGCCGCCAGAACGTGACTTTTGACCTTTGTGACCGCGGCCACCTGTTTTACCAAGGCCAGAACCGATACCACGACCTACACGCTTCTTAGAAGGTTTAGAGCCAGCAGCCGGTGATAGAGTATTCAAACGCATTCTGATTACTCCTCAATCTTAACCATGTAGTAAACCTTGTTGATCATACCGCGTACGCACGGTGTATCTTCAAGTTCTACTGTATGGTTGATGCGACGAAGACCTAGACCTTTAAGGCACGCTTTGTGCTTAGGTAGGCGACCAATTGAGCTTTTAGTTTGAGTTACTTTAATAGTTGCCATCGTGTTCTTACTCCGAAATAGATTCAACAGTTAGACCACGTTTAGCAGCAACCATTTCTGGTGACTTAACGTCTACTAGAGCACCAATCGTTGCGCGAACAACGTTGATTGGGTTCGTTGAACCGTATGCTTTAGAAAGTACGTTATGTACGCCTGCAACTTCAAGTACGGCACGCATTGCACCACCGGCAATAACACCTGTACCTTCAGCAGCTGGCTGCATGTAAACTTTAGAGCCCGAATGACGACCTTTCACCGGGTGGTGAAGAGTGCCTTCGTTAAGCGCAACAGTAACCATGTTACGACGCGCTTTTTCCATTGCTTTTTGAATCGCAGCAGGTACTTCACGAGCTTTGCCGTAACCGAAACCTACGCGACCATTACCGTCACCAACTACTGTTAGTGCAGTAAAGCTCATGATTCGACCACCTTTAACCGTCTTAGATACACGGTTAACAGCGATCAGCTTTTCTTGCAAATCATTAGCTTGTTGTTGTTCTTTAGCCATCTTCCAACCCTACCTTAGAATTTCAGACCAGCTTCGCGAGCAGAATCTGCTAGCGCCGCTACTCGACCGTGGTATTGGAAACCAGAACGATCAAATGCAACTGTAGCTACGCCTTTTTCAAGAGCGCGCTCAGCAACAGCTTTACCAACTGCTTTAGCTGCATCAACGTTACTAGTGTTCTTAACTTGCTCACGGATCGCTTTTTCTACAGTAGAAGCAGCTGCGATAACCTCAGAGCCGTTTGCCGAGATAACTTGAGCGTAAACATGGCGAGGAGTACGGTGTACTACCAAGCGAGTTGCGCCAAGTTCTGCAATCTTACGACGTGCACGTGTAGCACGACGGATGCGAGATGCTTTCTTATCCATAGTGATACCTTACTTCTTCTTAGCTTCTTTAGTACGCACATTTTCATCTGCGTAACGAACACCTTTACCTTTATAAGGTTCAGGAGCACGGTAAGAACGAATGTCAGCCGCAACTTGACCTACTACTTGCTTATCGCAACCAGTAATAATGATCTCAGTTTGGCTAGGGCACTCAGCTTTAATACCTTCAGGTAGAGCGTGCTCTACTGGGTGAGAAAAGCCTAGTGTTAGACCTACAGAGTTGCCTTTGATAGCAGCACGGTAACCAACACCTTTAAGAGTTAACTTCTTAACGAAGCCCTGAGTAACACCCACAACCATGTTATTAACTAGAGCGCGAGCTGTACCAGCCTGTGCCCATGCGTTAGTAACACCTTCTTTCGGACCGAAAGTTAGGTTGTTTTCTTCCTGTGCAATAACTACGGCGCTGTTAAGAACGCGAGTAAGCTCACCTTTGCTACCTTTTACAGTAACTTCTTGGCCGTTTAGTTTCACCTCTACGCCAGCTGGAATAGCGACAGGTGCTTTAGCAACACGAGACATAATCTACTCCTTAAGCTACGTAACAGATGATTTCACCGCCAAGACCTGCTTTGCGAGCAGCACGGTCAGACATCAGACCCTTGGAAGTAGAAACAACTGCAATACCAAGACCACCCATCACTGTAGGTAAAGAGTCTTTATTTTTATAAACTCTTAAACCAGGACGTGATACGCGCTTGATTTGCTCGATTACAGGTTTAGCTTGGAAGTACTTAAGAGTAACTTCTAGCTCAGGTTTTACTTCGCTGTCAACAGCGAAGTCTACGATGTAACCTTCAGCTTTAAGTAATGCAGCAATTGCAACTTTAAGCTTTGAAGAAGGCATTTTTACAGCAACTTTATTTGCTGCCTGACCGTTACGAACTCGGGTCAGCATATCCGAAATCGGATCTTGCATGCTCATAAGATTTACTCCAAATGATTAAGTGGCAATTACCAGCTAGCCTTACGAAGACCCGGAATCTCGCCTTTCATGCAAGCTTCACGAACCTTAATGCGGCTTAGACCGAATTTACGTAGGTAACCGTGTGGACGACCAGTTTGGTTGCAACGGTTGCGCTGACGTGATGCACTTGAATCACGTGGAAGAGATTGCAGTTTAAGAACCGCATTCCAACGATCTTCTTCAGATGCGTTTACATCGCTAATGATAACTTTTAGCGCAGAACGCTTTTCAGCGAACTTAACTACTAGTTTTGCACGTTTAGCTTCACGTGCTTTCATTGATTGTTTAGCCATAACAGTAACCCTACCCTTACTTACGGAATGGGAAGTTAAAGGCAGCCAGCAGAGCTCGGCCTTCCTCATCGGATCCCGCAGATGTCGTGATAGTAATATCAAGACCGCGGACGCGATCGACTTTATCGTAGTCGATTTCCGGAAAGATGATTTGCTCGCGAACGCCCATGCTGTAGTTACCGCGTCCGTCAAAAGACTTAGCGCTAACACCACGGAAATCACGTACACGTGGAAGTGCGATAGAGATTAAACGCTCTAAAAATTCCCACATGCGCTCACCACGCAAGGTTACTTTACAACCAATTGGGTAGCCTTCACGAATTTTGAAACCAGCTACAGATTTACGCGCTTTCGTGATAAGTGGCTTTTGACCAGAGATCGTTGCCATATCAGATGCTGCGTTTTCTAGCAGTTTCTTATCGTTGATTGCTTCACCAACGCCCATGTTTAGGGTGATTTTCTCAATCCTAGGGACTTGCATGACGCTTGTGTAGCTGAACTCTTTGGTAAGCTCAGCGACTACAGACGACTTGTAGTAATCATGCAGTTTCGCCATAGTAGAACTCCAAATTACTTCTAATTAGTTAGAAACAGTTTCGCCGTTAGATTTGAAGAAACGAACTTTCTTGCCATCTTCGATACGGAAACCGATACGGTCTGCTTTACCAGTAGCCGCGTTAAAGACTGCAACGTTAGAAGCATCAATAGCTGCTTCTTGTTCAACGATGCCACCTTGTTGACCTAGAGCCGGAACCGGCTTTTGGTGTTTTTTAACAAGATTGATGCCTTCAACAACAACTTTACCAGTTGTCAGAACCTTAGTTACTTTACCTTTCTTGCCTTTATCTTTACCAGCAAGAATGATTACTTCGTCGTTACGACGGATTTTAGCTGCCATGTTGCCGCTCCTTACAGAACTTCAGGTGCAAGTGATACAATCTTCATGAATTTCGCGTTACGAAGTTCACGAGTCACAGGACCAAAGATACGTGTGCCGACTGGTTGCTCAGTAGTGTCATTTAACAATACACAAGCATTACTGTCGAAGCGAATGACAGAACCGTCTGGGCGACGAACGCCTTTACGGGTGCGCACTACTACCGCCTTCAGAACATCACCTTTCTTTACTTTACCGCGAGGAATCGCTTCCTTCACTGTAACCTTGATGACGTCACCGATATGTGCATAACGGCGGTGAGAGCCACCCAGAACCTTAATACACATTACCTTGCGCGCGCCAGAGTTATCTGCTGCGTCAAGTGTACTTTGCATCTGGATCATTGTTAGTGCTCCGCTAAATATTAAAACTAGACCCTCTCGGGTCGGGCTGCCTCTTTAAAAGGGACGCGAATTGTACCACCCTTTTTTTAAATTGGGTAGACAAAAAACAAGCGGCTCCAAAAAATAATTTGGAGCCGCTTATAAGTTATAGAATTACAAAGATTAAATCTTCGCTTTTTCTAGAACTTTAACCAATGTCCAAGACTTAGTCTTAGACAGAGGACGACACTCAGCGATTTCAACTTTGTCGCCTAGGCCACAAGTGTTGTCTTCGTCGTGTGCGTGTACTTTAGTCGTGCGTTTGATGAACTTACCGTAAATTGGGTGTTTTACAGTACGCTCAATAGCAACAACGATAGACTTGTCCATCTTGTCACTTACTACACGGCCTTGCTGGATGCGGTTAGTTTCGCTCATTATGCGCCTGCCTTTTCAGTCAAAACAGTTTTCACACGTGCGATGTCACGGCGTACAGCTTTTAGAGTATGAGTTTGCTGAAGTTGACCAGTTGCAGCTTGCATGCGCAAGTTGAACTGTTCACGTAGCAAATTCAATAGCTCAGCGTTAAGCTCTTCAACGTTCTTTTCGCGTAGATCTTGTGCTTTCATCACATCACCTGCTTAGTTACAAAAGTAGTTTTAACAGGCAGTTTACGCGCCGCTAGGCGGAACGCTTCACGTGCCAACTCTTCAGGTACGCCATTCATCTCGTACATAACTTTGCCTGGTTGGATTTGAGCAACCCAGTACGCAACTGAACCTTTACCTTTACCTTGACGAACTTCAAGAGGCTTTTCAGTAATTGGTTTGTCTGGGAAAACACGGATCCAGATTTGACCTTGACGCTTAATGTGACGTGTCATAGCACGACGTGCCGCTTCGATTTGACGTGCAGTCAGACGACCACGGCCAACAGCTTTAAGACCGAATTCGCCGAAGCTTACTTCAGTACCTTTAGCTAGACCACGGTTACGACCAGTCATAACCTTGCGGAACTTAGTACGTTTTGGTTGTAGCATCGTTCGACTCCTTACTTACGGCCTTTACGCTGCTTCTTAGGCTTATCGCCTTTTGGCTCTACTGCGTTAGCAGCTGGCATACCGCCTAGAATCTCACCTTTGAAGATCCAAACTTTAATGCCGATCACACCGTATTGAGTGTGAGCCGAAGAAGTTGCGTAATCAATGTCTGCACGTAGAGTGTGTAGAGGCACACGGCCTTCACGGTACCACTCTGAACGTGCGATTTCAGCACCGCCAAGACGGCCGCCTACTTGTACTTTGATGCCTTTAGCGCCTAGACGCATAGCATTTTGTACCGCACGCTTCATTGCACGACGGAACATAACACGACGCTCTAGTTGAGACGCGATGCTATCAGCTACAAGCTGACCATCTAGCTCAGGCTTACGTACTTCAGCGATGTTAATTTGCGCTGGTACACCTGCGATTTTAGCTACAGCTGCGCGTAGCTTCTCTACGTCTTCACCTTTCTTACCGATAACAACGCCAGGACGAGCTGTGTGAATAGTCACACGGATGCTCTTCGCTGGACGCTCGATAACGATACGAGATAATGATGCTTTTTGTAGTTCCTTGGTAAGGAACTGACGTACCTTGAAGTCGCCGTCTAGGTTGTCAGCGAATTCGTTGGTATTAGCAAACCATGTAGCATTCCAAGGCTTGACGATGCCAAGACGAATACCATTAGGATGTACTTTCTGACCCATTGCTTACTCTCCTAGTCTTTAGCGATCTGCTACAACAATAGTGATGTGGCTTGAACGCTTCAAGATACGATCCGCACGGCCTTTAGCACGAGGCATAATACGCTTCATGATAGGGCCCTCATCTACGAAGATTTTAGCGACATTTAGATCGTCGATATCTGCACCTTCGTTATGTTCCGCGTTAGCGATAGCTGACTCAAGAACTTTCTTAACTAAAACAGCAGCTTTTTTGTTGCTGAAAGTTAGAATTTCTAGAGCCTGGTCTACCGACTTACCGCGAATTTGGTCTGCAACTAAGCGAGCTTTCTGTGGAGAAATACGAGCAAAGTTATGTTTAGCTAAAGCTTCCATCATCTACTCCTTATTTCTTCTTAGCTTTCTTATCTGCAGCATGACCGCGATAAGTACGAGTTGGTGCAAATTCGCCTAGTTTGTGACCGATCATTTCTTCGGTAACGAAAACAGGGACGTGCTGACGACCATTATGGACAGCGATGGTCAAACCAATCATTGTTGGGATGATCATTGAGCGACGGGACCAAGTCTTAATAGGCTTTTTGTCTCCGCTTTCCACCGCTTTCTCTACCTTCTTCAGCAAGTGTAGGTCAATAAAAGGACCTTTCTTGAGAGAACGTGGCATGGCGATTCCTCTTTATAAATTATTTAGTGCGACGACGTACGATGTACTTGTCAGTGCGCTTATTCTTACGAGTCTTGAAGCCCTTAGTAGGAACGCCCCAAGGAGATACTGGGTGACGACCACCAGATGTGCGGCCTTCACCACCACCATGTGGGTGATCCACCGGGTTCATTACTACACCACGTACGGTTGGACGTACGCCGCGCCAGCGTGAAGCACCAGCTTTACCAAGTTCACGTAGCATATGCTCAGAGTTACCAACTTCACCGATCGTTGCACGACCTTCAGAAAGTACTTTGCGCATTTCACCAGAACGTAGACGGATAGTTACGTATGCACCATCGCGAGCGATGATTTGAGCATAAGCACCAGCCGAACGAGCTAGTTGTGCACCTTTACCAGGCTTAAGTTCAACACAGTGTACAGTAGAACCTACTGGGATGTTGCGCATCGGCAGAGTGTTACCTGCTTTGATTGCAGCATCTACGCCAGATTGAATCTGGTCGCCTGCGTTAACACCTTTAGGTGCAATGATGTAACGACGCTCACCGTCTGCGTACAGAACTAGAGCGATGTTAGCACTACGGTTTGGATCGTATTCTAGACGCTCAACTTTCGCTGGGATGCCATCTTTAGTACGTTTGAAGTCAATCAGACGGTAATGGTGTTTATGACCACCACCGATGTGACGTACTGTAATACGACCGTTGTTGTTACGACCACCGTTCTTAGAGTTTTTCTCTAAAAGTGGTGCGTATGGCTTACCCTTGTGCAGGTCAGCGTTAACAACTTTAACGACGTGACGACGACCAGGGGAAGTCGGCTTACATTTAACAATAGCCATTTTTACTACTCCTGTTATTCCGCGCCGCCAACGAAGTCAAGATCTTGACCTTCTTTCAAAGTAACGTAGGCTTTCTTAACGTCTGAACGACGGCCTTCACGCATACCTTGACGTTTGGTCTTACCCTTTAATACAAGAGTATTTACAGACTTAACTTCAACTTCAAATAGCTTTTCTACAGCTGCTTTGATCTCTTTCTTAGTTGCATCTTTAGCTACTTTGAAAACGATAGTGTTCGCTTTCTCAGCTGCCATAGTTGCTTTTTCAGAGATGTGCGGAGCACGTAGAACTTTTAAGATACGCTCTTCAGTGATCATGCTAGCATCTCCTCAACTTGCTTAACTGCGTCAGCAGTCATCAGAACCTTGTCGAAAGCGATTAGTGATACTGGATCAACACCAGCAACATCACGTGCATCTACTTTGTATAGGTTACGAGCAGCTAAGAATAGATTTTCATCTACTTCGCCAGTCACAATCAGAACGTCGTTTAGCTCAAGCTCTTTAAGCTTAGCTACAAGTTCTTTTGTTTTTGGTGCTTCTACAGAGAAGTTATCAACAACGATTAGACGCTCTTGACGAATCAACTCAGACAGAATGCTCTTCATAGCACCGCGGTACATTTTTTTGTTTACTTTTTGGCTGTGATCTTGTGGTTTCGCAGCAAAAGTAACACCACCTGTACGCCAGATTGGGCTACGAATTGTACCAGCACGTGCACGGCCAGTACCTTTTTGGCGCCATGGCTTAGCACCGCCGCCTGATACTTCAGAACGAGTCTTTTGAGCACGAGTACCTTGACGAGCACCTGCTGCATATGCAACAACTACTTGGTGTACTAGAGCTTCGTTAAAGTCACGTCCGAAAGTAGTCTCGGAAACAGTTAGTGCATCAGCACCTTTAACCATCAATTCCATTACTTACTCCTAGACGTTATGCTTTAACAGCAGGTTTTACGATCACGTTACCGCCTGTTGAGCCTGGTACTGCACCTTTAATAAGGAGTAGATTGCGCTCAGCGTCAACACGTACGATCTCTAGGTTTTGAGTCGTTACACGCTCAGCTCCCATGTGACCTGCCATTTTCTTGCCTTTAAACACGCGGCCTGGAGTTTGACATTGGCCAATTGAACCCGGTGCGCGGTGAGACAAAGAGTTACCGTGAGTCATATCTTGAGTAGAGAAATTCCAACGCTTGATAGCGCCTTGGAAGCCTTTACCTTTAGATGTACCAGTAACGTCTACTTTTTTAATTTCGTTGAAAAGTTCTACGTTTAGCTCAGCGCCAACTTCAAACTCTTCGCCGTTTTCTAAACGGAATTCCCAAAGACCGCGACCTGCTTCTACACCCGCTTTCGCGAAGTGACCAGCTTCAGGTTTAGTTACACGGTTAGCTTTCTTAGCACCAGTAGTTACTTGGATTGCTGCGTAGCCGTCTGTCTCAAGAGTTTTAACTTGAGAAATACGGTTCGCTTCAACCTCAACAACAGTTACTGGGATAGAAACGCCTTCTTCAGTAAATACGCGGGTCATACCCACTTTACGTCCGACTAGACCAATCATTATTCTTATCTCCCTTAACCTAGGCTGATTTGAACATCAACGCCAGCTGCAAGATCAAGACGCATTAGAGCATCAACAGTTTTATCTGTTGGCTCAACGATGTCGATCAAACGCTTGTGAGTACGAATTTCGTACTGGTCACGTGCATCTTTGTTGACGTGTGGAGAGGTAAGAACAGTGAAACGCTCTTTACGAGTAGGAAGTGGAATAGGACCACGAACCTGTGCGCCAGTACGTTTTGCTGTTTCAACGATTTCCGCAGTTGAAGCATCGATTAACTTGTAATCAAAAGCTTTAAGGCGGATACGAATACGTTGGTTCTGCATGAGACAGAGCTCCAATTATTAAAAATTACACAAACAATATCGCCACTCAAGCTCGAAAGAACGAGAGAATGCCGATTGATTTATGTGAAACCGTAGCATCCAAAATCAGGACGCATTGTCAGTTAACTTTTGAAGTAAACACGAAGTTTACTATTTTTATTAACCGCGAACATAAGCTGAGTATACATTACTAGGTAAGACCTACTCCTCAGTGCTCATTGGTTCACAAACCGGCGTTAGCCAGTGCGATGCATTATACAGATCACGTTTTAGTATGCAAGTAGTGTTGGGAAAATAATCGGAATATATTAAAAAGGAACTTGGGGAGGTATGGAGTATTGCGCGGGAAAGGAATGTTTCTCTATAAATAATAAAAGGGAAGCCGAAGCTTCCCTTTTCAGATGCGTGCTCTTCTAATGAAGAGTGTGCAAAAATCTAAATGCTATTAAGCGAAGATTTTAGCTACAACACCAGCACCAACTGTACGGCCACCTTCGCGGATTGCGAAACGTAGGCCTTCGTCCATTGCGATTGGAGCGATTAGCTCAACAGTCATTTGAACGTTGTCACCTGGCATTACCATTTCTACGCCTTCTGGTAGAGTGATATCGCCTGTTACGTCAGTTGTACGGAAGTAGAACTGTGGACGGTAACCCTTGAAGAAAGGAGTGTGACGGCCGCCTTCGTCTTTAGAAAGTACGTATACTTCAGACTCAAACTTAGTGTGTGGGTTGATTGAACCTTTAGCAGAAAGTACTTGGCCACGTTCAACGTCATCACGCTTAGTACCACGTAGAAGTGCACCAACGTTCTCACCTGCACGACCTTCGTCAAGCAGCTTACGGAACATTTCAACACCAGTACAAGTAGTAAGAGTAGTTTCTTTGATACCAACGATTTCTACTTCGTCACCTACACGTAGGATACCGCGCTCGATACGACCAGTAACTACTGTACCACGACCTTGGATTGAGAATACATCTTCAATAGGAAGTAGGAACGGTAGATCAACAGCACGCTCTGGAAGTGGAATGTAAGAATCTAGTGCTTCTGCAAGCTCAACGATCTTGTCTTCCCACTGCTTTTCGCCGTTTAGAGCGCCAAGTGCAGAACCTTGAATTACTGGAAGGTCGTCTCCTGGGTACTCGTACTCAGAAAGAAGTTCACGTACTTCCATTTCTACTAGCTCAAGTAGCTCTTCGTCATCAACCATGTCACATTTGTTCATGAATACGATGATGTAAGGGATACCAACTTGACGACCAAGTAGGATGTGCTCACGTGTTTGTGGCATAGGGCCATCTGTAGCAGCAACAACTAGGATACCGCCGTCCATTTGAGCAGCACCAGTGATCATGTTTTTAACATAATCGGCGTGTCCAGGACAGTCTACGTGTGCGTAGTGACGTTCAGGAGTATCGTACTCAACGTGAGAAGTTGCGATTGTGATACCGCGCTCGCGCTCTTCTGGAGCGTTATCGATAGATGCGAAATCTTTAGCAACACCGCCGTACACTTTTGCAAGTGTAGTACAGATAGCAGCAGTTAGAGTTGTTTTACCGTGGTCAACGTGGCCGATAGTACCAACGTTTACGTGCGGTTTCGTACGTTCAAATTTTTCTTTAGACACAATCGTGTTCCTTCCTAGTTATGATTCGCCACGTTCATTATTGAGCGAGACGCGCCAGAAATTGCTATTTTATGCGCCAACTCTCGTTAGCGCAATATTTGGACGCATTGATCTTTCAAAAAATGAAAAAAATGCGTCCCTTTTGTTTAACCACGCTCTGCAATGATTGCTTTTGCAACATTGTTAGGCACTTCAGCGTACTCACTAAACTCCATAGAGTAAGAAGCACGGCCTTGTGTCGCAGAACGTAAATCAGTTGCGTAACCGAACATGACAGACAACGGAACTTGTGCACGAATTATCTTCAGGCCAGCTGTCCCCTCGTCCATACCTTCGATGATGCCGCGACGACGGTTAATATCGCCAACAACGTCACCCATCCAGTCTTCTGGAGTAGTTACTTCAACTTTCATCATAGGCTCAAGCAGAACCGGTTGCGCTTCAAGTGCACCCGATCTGAAAGCCATAGAGGCAGCGATTGTAAACGCCATCTCACTTGAATCTACTTCATGGTAAGAACCATCATATAGTGTAGCTTTGATATCCAAAACTGGATAGCCAGCAAGTACACCATTGTTCATCTGTTCTTCAACGCCTTTAGCGACTGAAGCGATAAACTCTTTAGGTACGATACCGTTGGCAATTTCATCAACGAAGACAAAGCCTTCGCCAGCTTCTGATGGTTCAAGTTTTAGCCACACGTGACCGTACTGACCTTTACCACCATGCTCACGGATAAATTTGCCTTCCGCTTTCGCAGTACCGCGAATCGTTTCACGATAAGCTACTTGCGGGTTACCAACGTTGCAGTTGACGTTAAATTCACGCTTCATACGGTCAACGATGATATCTAAGTGTAGTTCGCCCATACCAGAAATCAGTGTCTGGCCAGTTTCCGCATCCATATCAACGCGGAATGATGGGTCTTCTGCTGCTAGTTTACCTAGAGCGATAGTCATTTTATCTTGATCAGCTTGAGAGCGAGGCTCTACAACGATCTGAATAACTGGATCTGGGAATTCCATACGCTCAAGAACGATTTTATGGTTCTGATCACATAGAGTTTCACCAGTAGTAACATCTTTAAGGCCGATAATGGCTGCGATGTCACCTGCTCGTACTTCTTTTACTTCTTCACGTTTGTTTGAGTGCATTTGAACAATGCGCCCTAAACGTTCACGTTGTTTCTTCACAGAGTTGTAAGCTGTTTTACCGCTTTCAACAACTCCAGAGTAAACACGGATGAAAGTTAAAGTACCAACAAATGGGTCTGTTGCAATTTTAAATGCTAGCGCTGAGAACGGTTCTTTGTCGTCCGCGTGACGTTCAATTTCATTCTCGTCGTCATCAATACCTTTAATTGCCGGTACATCGACTGGAGAAGGAAGGAAGTCAACCACTGCATCTAGAACAGCTTGTACACCTTTGTTTTTGAATGCACTACCACAAGTGGCAAGTACGATTTCATTATTAAGGGTACGAATACGAAGACCTTGCTTGATTTCAGCTTCTGTTAATTCACCTTCTTCAAGGTACTTATCCATCAGCTCTTCATTTGCTTCTGCAGCAGCTTCAACAAGTTCGGTACGATATTCTTCAGCCATTTCTTGCATGTCTGCAGGAATATCTTCGTACGAGAAAGTCATGCCTTGGTCAGCTTCGTTCCAGTTGATTGCCTTCATCTTGAGAAGATCGACAACACCTTGGAAGTTTTCTTCAGCACCAATGTTCAGTTGAATTGGAACAGGGGTTGCGCCTAGGCGGTCCTTGATCTGTTCAACTACGCGCAAGAAATCTGCGCCTGTACGGTCCATTTTGTTAACGAAAACCATACGTGGAACTTGGTACTTATCAGCTTGACGCCATACTGTCTCTGACTGAGGTTCAACACCAGACGAGCCACAGAAAACAACAACTGCACCATCAAGTACACGCAAAGAACGTTCTACTTCGATTGTGAAGTCAACGTGTCCAGGAGTGTCGATGATGTTGATACGGTGGTCCGAGAACTGAGCTTCCATACCACGCCAAAACGTAGTCGTTGCTGCTGAAGTGATCGTAATACCGCGCTCTTGCTCTTGCTCCATCCAGTCCATGGTTGCTGCACCATCGTGAACTTCGCCGATTTTGTGAGAAAGACCGGTATAGAACAGAATACGTTCACTTGTGGTTGTTTTACCTGCATCTACGTGAGCAACGATACCGATATTACGGTATTGCTCTATAGGAGTTTTACGAGCCACGGTTGAATCCTCTTATTAGAGACTTAGGGACTATTGCTATGTCTAGATTATGCGTTAAAAGCGATGCTTCGCTAAAAAGTGCTTGCCCTAGAAATAGCAATAGTTCCTAGCATAAGCATAGGAACTAAAGAAGTGCTGCAAGGAACCTTGCAGCACTAAAAAGGTATTACCAGCGGTAATGTGCGAACGCTTTGTTTGCGTCAGCCATGCGGTGAACGTCTTCACGTTTCTTAACCGCAGTACCTTTGTTCTCAGACGCGTCTAGCATTTCAGCAGCTAGGCGTTGAGCCATAGATTTTTCACCACGCTTACGCGCAGCTTCAACTACCCAACGCATAGCAAGAGCGTTACGGCGAACCGGACGAACTTCTACAGGTACTTGGTAAGTTGAACCACCCACACGGCGAGATTTAACTTCTACCGCTGGGCGAACATTTTCAAGAGCTTCTTCAAATACAGCTAAGTGATCTTTACCAGATTTCTCAGCCATAGTTTCTAGTGCAGTGTAAACAATCTTCTCTGCAGTAGATTTTTTTCCGTCAACCATAAGGATGTTAACGAATTTTGCCAGCAGTTCAGATTTGAACTTAGGATCTGGAAGGATCTTACGCTGGCCTATTACGCGACGACGTGGCATGGAATTTCTCCGTTGTCTTCTTCAGGTTTTTTCCAAAACTTTTCAGAATAATAAATAAATAGTGTTTGGCCTTACTTAACGCTTTCTTTTTAAAAAAGACGCATTAAGACTTAGGACGTTTCACACCATACTTAGAACGACCTTTCTTACGGTCGTTAACGCCTGCACAGTCAAGTGCACCGCGAACAGTGTGGTAACGCACACCTGGTAAATCTTTAACACGACCACCACGGATAAGAACAACACTGTGTTCTTGAAGGTTATGACCTTCGCCGCCGATGTATGAAGTAACTTCAAAGCCGTTAGTTAGACGAACACGACATACTTTACGTAGTGCTGAGTTCGGTTTTTTTGGAGTAGTAGTATATACGCGAGTACATACACCACGTTTTTGTGGGCACGCTTCTAGTGCAGGCACGTTGCTTTTAACAACCTGCTTTACACGAGGAGTACGTACCAACTGGTTAATAGTTGCCATTAACTAGCTCCTGATTTACTTGAAAGTAAGCTTGATGAAAAATCTAGCCCTATTACACATAGTGTAAATAGGGACGCAAAATTCTATTCAGCAGTGGGATGTGTGTCAAGAAATATACAGATCTTTTTTAGCCGTCTAGAGCTCAGGATGGTCTTTTTTTAACCATACTGACAAAACGCAGCTACCAAGTTACTGATTTGTCGTTCAAAACCGTTAGTTTGACGAATCCGTCGAAGTCCACTTGTTCCAGAGTGCTTGAAGCAAGTTGTTGTAAACCTCGGCTATCGAGATCTGTTTTTAATACCGACACATGTTCAACGGTTGAGATTTGATTGAATAACTCATGATTTGGAAGGCAAACATACACCGCATCTTCAACCAAAAGGATGTGATCCTTTTGTTGCGAGTACGCCAATGCAAGCTTGAGTTTGTCTACTGATTTTACAATATGAAGCATAACGTTCCCTAGAAAGTCAGTATTTTTTGGCTCTGAGCTAACTTCTGCGTCAACTCATTCACTTCTAGCGCAGTCACATCGATCAGTAAGTTATCGGTCGAAAGACCAAACTGATTGAGGCTATGTTGACACACGTAAACCTGCTCGATGTCGTAGAGGTCCATAAGCTTGAATGCAGAAATATAGTCACGTGATAGGGATTCATCAGGCTGTTGAGCCTTGAGAAGCTGTGTAACGCCATTACCGACAAAGAACACGGTAATGTCTTCACTATAGGCTGAAGCCGCTAGCAGTGCGTCTAGCCCTTCTCTGCCCGCTGCCGTCGTATGAGGAAAAGTGTTAAATACAAAGGCCAATTTACTCAAAACTGTACAACCCTATCTTGCGTCAAAAGTGCTTCAGATAAGCTCCCTAACCCAGCTTGGGTAAAACCAGCCGCCAAGTTAGATGCACTCAATTGATGTTGCGTTGCTTCATCCGTGCTGATCACTCCGCGTCTAAGCGCAGCAGCAACACACGTTTCAAGGCTAACATTGTGCTCATCCGCCAGTTTTTGCCAAGCGGAAGCCAAGTCGAATTCATCATTAGCAGGTACGGTAAGGTCAGAGCCATTACTGACGCCATCTTGATAGAAGAATACACTGTGAAGTTTGTGGCCCTGATTAATTAGAGCCACTGCAAACTGGTAAGCACTTCTTGCCGACTGTGAACCGTAGACCGGTCCATTCACTAAAAGTGTATAGCTTAACAACCCTCTTCATCCTCTGTTTTACGTTGTCGGATGTATAGGTATACGGTGTGCTTAGAGATGTTCAATCGCTCAGCAACACGGTTAATCGCGTCTTTAATATCGAAAATACCTTTGTCGTAAAGCTCCATCACGATTTGACGGTTCTTAGTATTGTTCGATACTGATTTGTCGGCATTGATTTCTTCAATGGTGCGTTCAACCGTCTGGTCGACAAGCTCTTCCACATCACTCGCAAAGTTTACTGATGATGCTGCTTCGTCCGCATCTTGCGTAGGCATGAAAGATTGCAGTACTTGTGAGAATGGCGCATCTAAGTTTACGTTAATACACAACAAACCAATCACTCGGTCTTCACCATTGCGGATAGCAACCGTGATCGACTTCATCAATACTCCGCCTTTAGCGCGAGTAAAGTATGAACGTGAGAAGTTACGCTTAGAACCTTCAATATCTTTCAGCATCTTCAATGCGAGATCGGTGATCGGCGAACCAACCTGACGACCTGTATTTTCGCCGTTGGCAATTTTAATCGCAGAAGTATTGAGGTCTTCTAAAGAGTGTAAAACGATTTCACAAAACGGACCGATAAGACTCGCAATACCGTCAACCACGGCCTCATAAGATCTTAGAATGATTTTATCGTGTTCACTGAATGGCATAACGTGGACTGATTCCATTTCAAGTAACACATCTGCATTGACTGTTTCTGTAGTAGTCACTTATTCCTTACCTTCGTGTGAAAAATCAACAAATTTATGTAAGTTTATCAGAAAATTTTAATTGCACACCTAGCTAACATTGCAACTAGTGATTTAGAACAAGTTTAAAAATCAAATACTCACCTTCAAATCATAAAAAAAGCCTAACTCAAAGTTAGGCTTTTTATTCAATCAACGTATTTTAGAATAAAACTTTTAGCTGATATTACTGAGCAGGAGCCGCTTCAGCGTTATCAATTTTAAGTAGTTCAACTTCGAATACTAGCGTTGAGTTAGCAGGGATAGTCGGTGTGTCTTGCTCACCGTATGCTAGCTCTGGCGGGATAACGAACTTGTACTTAGAACCAACTTGCATCAGTTGTACGCCTTCAGTCCAGCCAGGGATTACGCGGTTTAGTGGGAATGTTGCTGGTTCGCCACGATCGTAAGAGCTGTCGAACTGAGTACCGTCTGTTAGCGTACCTTTGTAGTGTACTTGAACGGTATCAGTGTCTTTTGGAGAAGCACCTTCACCAGCCGTCATTACTTGGTAAAGTAGACCAGATTCAGTTTGCTTAACGCCTTCAGTTTTAGCGAACTCAGCACGGAAATCATCACCGGCTTTCTTCACTTCTGCAGATTTTTCTGCCGCTTGTGCTTGCATTGTTTCAGCAACACGCTTGTCTAGAGCTTCTAGAGCTGCACGAGTTTCTTCTTCGTTAAGTGCTGTTTTCTCTGCGAATACGTCTTCGATACCTTGAAGAACCATATCTTTGTCTAGGTTAATGCCTAGCTCGCTTGGCTTATCAATGCTTGTGCTTAGGTAGTTCGCGAAAGATACACCGATTGCGTATGCCGCTTTGTCATCTTCTGTTTTAAAGTTTACTGCTGCAACTTTAGCTTCTTCTACCTGTGGAGCTTCTGCCTTTGGTTCTTCTTTCTGACAACCAACTGCTAGCATAACCGTTGCGGCAAGCAGTGATACTTTTAAAACTGATTTCATTGAATTCTCCAATTAATGGCCAAGCCATTGGTTATTGTGCACAAATCTAATGATTAGATTGGTGTGAATACGTTAGTTATAACAATATACTAGTCATATGTCTTTCGACACAAACCGGATTATTAGATGTGATGCGAATATTTTTCCACTCATTGCTATGTACGATTGTCATCACCTTGTTAAATGGTTGCTTTTTCTTTCAAGATGATGAGCAACGTTGGGAAATTGAACCCAATGGTGCCACCAGCTTTGCCCTAAGCAGAGATGGACGCTTCGCTCTGCTCTACTCTCAGCAAAAACAACTGTTACTCTGGGACCTCGTCCAAGATAAAGAACTCGCTCAACTCGGCCCACAAGATCAATCAGAAAACCAAGTATCGCGTATCCGCATCTCTGACAACGGCCGCTTTGCGATTACCGCCAGCCAGATGAATTTCGCCGTTTGGGACTTATCTTGGACTCAAGCTGAGGGGCTATGGTCTATTTCCGATGGCCTAATTCGTGATGTCGATATATCCAGCAATGGTGAAAAAGTCTTACTTGGCCTGTCTAATGGCAAAGCTATCTATGTGGACTTAGTCACCGGACGCCGTCTTGAGTTCCTTGCTCACCGAGAAAAAGTTAATTCAGTCTCCCTCTCTTCTAATGGCCGCTACGCATTATCAGGCGGCAACGACTACAAAGCTTACCTTTGGGATACCGAATCAGGCTTGGTGTTACGTACCTTCGAGCATGAACAAAGAGTAGTACGAGTTGCACTACAACGGGATGGAGAATTGGCTTTTACTTCCGATGGCGGTAACCAAGCGATGATCTGGAATTTGGAAACAGGTGAACCTCAAGCGCAATTGCAGAGCTGGTCTCGACAGCTGATATTCTCTAGTGCTCGCTTTTCTGACGACGGCAGTATGTTGGTGACGGGTACGCCATCAAGCCAAGTGAGTGTGTGGAATACTCAAGATGGAAAACGCATTTCTCGTCACGATGCCGAGCCATTAAAAGATGCTCGCCCTCCCCGTGCGGTAGTGTATGATGCAGCCTTTGATGAAAAGAACCGTGTGATATCGGGCACCTCTGCGGGCATCGCCCAAGCTTGGAATGTGGATTAAGAACGATGACAGAAAAGCGAATTGAACAACTAGAAAGCCGCGTGAATGACCTAGAGTGTCAGCTAGCTTTCCAAGAACAGACCATTGAAGAACTCAATGAAGCGCTTAGCCAACAACAGATGTTGATCACGAGAATGCAAGACCAAATGAAGTTCGTGGTGGGTAAAGTGAAAAATATGGATGGCTCAAACCTCGCTGATGCATCAGAAGAGACGCCACCTCCACACTATTAAGCGCCGTTCAAAATGACGAATTGATTCTAGTGACATGTATCGCTAGAAATCTGCAAACTAAAAGGGCGACAGATACTCATCTGCCGCCCTTTTGTTTATTTCACCTGAGTGAATAAGCTAAAGCCAATTAAGCCAATACAATCTTAGTCATCGACATAAATCTTCACTTCCACACAACCGTTCGTATCAACACTCGCACGATACATCCCTGAACTGTTCATACCGAAGTGGATATCACCTTGGCCATCAATCGCAATCAAGCCACCTTCTCCGCCCATGGTTTTCAATTCACCTTGAATGATCGTTTCACAAGCCGTGTGCACATCTTCTTTGAGATAACGCATTCGTGCTGCCACATCACTGGCAACCATTTTGCGTAGGAAGAACTCGCCCATTCCTGTCGTTGATACGGCCACGTTGCCATTTTCAGCAACAGTGCCTGCACCGATAATTGGAGAATCTCCCACACGACCATACTTCTTATTGGTCACCCCACCGGTGCTGGTTGCTGCAGCTAAGTTACCGGCTTGGTCTAACGCTACTGCGCCAACCGTGCCGTACTTTTTATCATCTGGATATTTTTGAGCTTGTTGTTCATCGTATTTTGCTTCAGACAAAGCAAAGATACCTTTCTCTTTCATCGACTGAAGTTGGTCATAACGACGCTCAGTAAAGAAGTAATCTTGCTCGGTGAATATATACCCATGCTCAAACGCAAACTTCTCTGCGCCTTCACCAATCAGCAGCACATGATCGCTTTTAAGCATCACATCACGCGCAAGCTCTATCGGATTTTTAATATGACGGACACCGGCAATAGCGCCTGCATCCATTTCGCGACCGTGCATCACAGAAGCATCCATCTCAACAAATTCGTCATGAGTTAAAACCGAGCCTTTACCGGCATTAAAATGCGGGCTGTCTTCCATCACCTTGACTGACGCAACCACTGCATCCAGCGCATCGCCACCCGATTGCAAAACTTGATAGCCAGCCAAAACCGACTTCTCCAAAGCCTCGGTAATACCCGTTTTTAATTCATCGCTCATTTGCTCTCGCAAGATAGTTCCTGCACCACCATGAATGGCAATTGAAAAAGGCTGTGACATGCGAACTCTCCACTGACGTCGTCTTATAATGTTGTGCTATCAATACCACATCCATGGTTTGATGTCTGATAGCGAAAACCAAACTTTTTACGAATGCTTAGATTTGCGGACACTTAGATTTGCGGACACTTAGATTTACGGATACTAAGTTCGCTAGATTAAAAGTCAGCTCAAAAAGCGAGACTCCTAAACGAAAAAAACCTCCACAAGGGAGGCTTTCAATATTCTTAAACTAAACCGTTAGTTCGGTATTAGTGAGAACCACAGCTACCGCCGCCGCAGCAGCCGTCTTTTTTCTCTTCAGCGTGGTCATGGCCTTCGCCACCACAGCAACCGCCTTCGTGGTCATGGTCGTGACCGTGGCTACCACAGCCGCCTTCTTGGTGTACGTGACCGTGTTGAACTTCTTCTTCAGTCGCTTCACGAACGGCTACAACTTCAACGTCAAACGTTAGAGTTTGGCCGGCTAGCATGTGGTTACCATCAACAACAACTTCGTCGCCATCTACTTCAGTCACTTCAACTGGGATTGGACCTTGGTCAGTATCCGCTAGGAAACGCATGCCAACTTCGATTTGCTCAACACCTTGGAATACGTCTGCAGGAACACGTTGAACTAAGTCATCGTTGTGCTCGCCGTAAGCGTCTTCTGGAGTAACCGTTGCTGAGAACTTGTCGCCAGCTACTTTGCCTTCAAGCTCTTTTTCAAGACCTGTAATTAGGTTGTTGTGACCGTGAAGGTAATCTAGTGGAGCTTCTGCAGTTGATTGGTCAACTACTACGCCATCTTCAAGTTTCACTTGATATGCAACACTAACTACTACGTTCTTTTCAATTTTCATGAGAGCTCCAAGGAGGTTTGGACTAAGCTCGAACAGTTGAGCTTAGGAAAAATTCTGTACCGGGATATTATGGGGATCAATTAACGAAACTCAATCATTCTGGCTTAAAAATACCGATCATTTCTTGATTCGCGTGTTCAGATTTCTCTACAGTTTTCGGTTTGCGCTGCTCTGTGAAGTCACAATCGACGCATTCCACCAGCTCGATGTTATTTTCAACCCACCAGCGGAGTGTGTCTTGAGTCTTGCAGCTTGGGCAGCTCGCCCCTGCGATAAAGCGTTTTTTCTGTTTCACGTTCATATCCTTTACTACTCTGGATTCGCAGTTCTTCCCACATGCTCTATTCGAGACTAAGCAGAGACCGCGTTTATTATTAGATTGGTTCTTTAAGTTACAGTTTTTAAGAGCAACTACAGAGCTAAGCTCAAGCGATTAGCTCTAATTTCTAAGCTCTAAGCTCTAAGCTCTAAGCTCTAAGCTCTAAGTTCTAAGTTCTAAGCGCAGGCTATTGCCAATAGTTTCTTGATTGGTGATCATTTTCCATCTCATGTCCAAAGATCTCTTCAAGCTCTTTACGAGCCTCTTTCGCTCTCTGAGCTAACTCGGCATCTTCGCTATGCTGAGGAAGCAACTCTTTGAGCATACCATTATCCAATTTCCTAAAATGTGCTTCTGCTCGCTTCGCTTTATATGGATGCATACCAAGTTCAGTCAATGTTTGACGACCTAAATCTAGAGCCCCAAGGAAAGTTTCACGAGAATAGTTGCTTACACCATGGTTAAGTAATTGATACGCTTCAACACGGCTTCGAGCACGCGCTAAGATCTTCAACTGTGGGAAATGCTGCTTACACAAATCCACGGTTTTCATGATTTCGTCCGGAGAGTCGGTACACAGCACAATAGCTTCGGCCTTATCAGCTCCCGCAGCTCGTAATAGTTCAAGGTGAGTTGAGTCACCGTAGAATACCTTGTAGCCGAATTTTCTAAGTATATGGATTTGGCTGGCATCACTTTCAAGAACGGTGATACGAATCTTATTGGCATACATTAGACGTCCAATGATCTGACCGAAACGACCAAAGCCCGCAATAATCACTCGAGGGCTGCGATCAACCACATCAGAAGACATCGCGCTTTCACTGATTTGATTGAGTTGACGAGCAAAGAAGCGATCTTGCAGCTTAAGCATCAATGGCGTGGTTACCATAGAAAGGCTCACAACAACCAGTAAGAACGACACTTGGTCGCCGCTTAAGATGCCTTGTGCACTCGCTGCGGTAAAAATAACGAAAGCGAATTCACCACCTTGGCTGAGAATCATCGCCATACGGCTGCGCGCTTTTGCCTGTGTTCCAAAGATACGAGCTAGCGCATACAGCACTAAGCCTTTCAATACGACTAGAGACGACACCGCGATCAATATTGCGAATGGACTTTCTGCCAGTAAACCTAGATTTACCGCCATACCCACAGAGATAAAGAACAGACCAAGCAGTAACCCTTTGAATGGGTCTATGGCGATTTCAAGCTCATGTCGATATTCACTTTCAGCCAGAAGTACGCCCGCTAAGAAAGTACCCAGTGCCATCGACAAACCTATCTGTTGCATGATCACGGCAATACCAATCACTAATAACAGCGCTGCGACCGTGAACAGCTCACGTACGCCACTCATGACTACGTATCGGAACAGTGGCCTCAATAAGAAGTGACCACCGACAAGCAAACCAATCACACCACCTAGCATCCACAGCATGTCAGCCCAACTGCCGCCCGTATTACCCGCAAGTAGAGGCAACATCGCTAGCATTGGAATAACGGCAATATCTTGGAAAAGTAATACTGCAAAGCCGGATTGCCCCGCTTCTTTACCACCGAGCTCTCGCTCTTCAATAACACGTAAGGCTATGGCTGTCGAAGACAGCGCCAAACCCATACCTATTACGAGGCTGGTTTGCCATGTTAATCCGAACAAACAGGCGATGGCGGTAATAATCAAGGTGGTGATCAGCACTTGCGCACCACCGAGTCCGAGAATAGGCGCCCTCATCTGCCACAGTTTTTTAGGGTTAAGCTCTAAGCCAATCAGGAAAAGCAGCAGCACCACCCCGAATTCGGAGAAGTGCAGAATCGCCTCGACATCACTGATTAAACCAAGCCCCCACGGACCAATCGCCACGCCAGCTAATAGATAGCCGAGTACTGAACCTAAGCCAGCTCGCTGCGCGATAGGAACCGCAACCACAGCAGCCGCTAAAAATATAACGCTACTTTGTAGAAAATCATTAGTCAGAGCCATCATTCGCCCCTATATCTTGTAGCGGGTCTCGCAGCCAATTTCGATACGCTTCTGCGTGTTGGTAAAGCGTCATATCTGAAACATTTCTCGCCCAGTGTAAAACTAAGGGGGATATCCAGTGCATCTGACACAAAGCAGCAGTTAGCTCGAATGGTTGCAAGATCTCTTGTAATGGATATTTATTATAGCCTGCGGCTCCAAACGCCTCTTCTTTACCACCGGTAGTAATAACACTGCGCCAGTGTTTGCCTTTAAGCGCACTCTGCTCACCGAATGCAAATCCTTTTCCTAACACACGATCAAACCACTCCTTCAATAACGAAGGACAGGAATACATAAACAGAGGATGCTGGAACACAATCACATCGTACTCTAGGAGTAAGTCATGCTCATAAGGCACATCGATAAAGAAGTCTGGGTAGATGGCGTAGAGATCGTGAATTTTGACATGACCGAGCGACTCGACCTTTTTAACCATCATTTGATTAGCAATAGAGGTGTGCGGCTCTGGGTGTGCGTAGATTATTAACACCTTTGGCACGGCTTTGTCTGTCGAGGGAGTATTACTCATTCCTTTGAAACATTCCTTTGAGGGCTAAACGGTGGCAAGGCCACAAGAATTTAAGCAAAAGTTATTAATATGTTATTGGCATCATAACGCAAATTGCATTGTGATCGACTTTTATCTGGTTTCAGCCTACTATGCAGGCGTCTGTTCACCTCTAATTTCTATGCTATTTCAATTATGATTACTTTCTCTGATATTCAATTGCTCCGCGGTGGTAAGCCACTCCTCGACCAAGCATCTGCGACTTTTCATCCTGGCGACAAGATCGGTTTGGTTGGTAAAAACGGCTGTGGTAAATCTACGCTATTCGCCCTAATCAAGGACGAACTGTCTATTGATGCTGGCTCATTCAGTAAACCAGCTCATTGGGAAATGGCTTGGGTTGCTCAAGAAACACCAGCATTAGAAAGAACAGCCATTGAATACGTGATTGATGGCGACCGTGAATACCGTGGCCTTGAAGATCAACTAGAGAAAGCGGAACAAGCCGACAACGGCACATTAGTCGCAGAGATCCACGGCAAGATTGAAACCATTGGTGGTTACAGCATCAAAGCACGTGCTGCCGAGTTATTGGATGGCCTAGGCTTTCGCCAAGAGCAAATGACATGGAACCTAACCCAGTTCTCGGGTGGTTGGCGTATGCGTTTGAACTTAGCGCAAGCCCTTCTATGTCGCAGTGACTTACTGCTACTCGATGAGCCTACCAACCACTTGGATTTAGACGCAGTAATGTGGCTAGAGCGCTGGTTACAAAACTACCCAGGCACACTCGTTCTTATCTCGCACGATAGAGACTTCTTAGATCCTATCGTCAACCGCATCGTGCATGTTGAAAACCAGCAGCTCAATGAATACACCGGTAACTACTCATCGTTTGAAACCCAACGAGCGCAAAAGTTAATCCTGCAGCAGGCAATGTTCCAAAAGCAGCAGAAACAAATGTCTCACATGCAGAGCTACATTGACCGTTTTCGCTACAAAGCATCAAAGGCTCGCCAAGCGCAAAGCCGTATTAAAGCACTAGAGAAAATGGAACAAGTGCTGCCCGCTCAGTTTGATAACCCATTCAGTTTTGAATTTAGAGAGCCGGACGCGCTACCAAATCCAATCATGATGATGGATGAAGTATCGGCAGGTTACGACGACAACCTGATTCTAGAAAAGATTCGCCTTAACCTTGTTCCGGGTAGCCGTATCGGTCTGCTTGGTCGAAACGGTGCGGGTAAGTCGACACTAATCAAGCTGCTTTCAGGCGAACTGAAACAGCAAGGTGGTGAGCTGAGCTATTCGCAAGGCGTTAAGATGGGTTACTTCGCTCAGCATCAATTAGAGACGCTGCATCCAGAAGAAACGCCACTGCAACACATGATGCAGATTGCGCCTAAACACACAGAACAACAACTGCGTGATTATCTAGGCAGCTTTGGCTTCCAAGGTGAAAAAGCACTCGATAAAGTCGCGCCATTTTCGGGTGGCGAAAAAGCGCGCTTGGTATTAGCGCTACTGGTATGGCAAAAACCAAACCTGTTGCTACTCGATGAACCAACCAACCACTTGGATCTCGACATGCGTCAGGCGTTGACCTTCGCCCTACAGACATTTGAAGGCGCGATGGTTATCGTATCGCACGACCGTTACCTACTTCGTGCGACTACTGATGATTTATACCTTGTGCACGACCGTCAAGTTGCACCGTTTGATGGTGATCTAAGCGATTACTACAAGTGGCTAACCGAACAACAGAAAGTTGAGCGCAAAGAAGCACAAGCATTGGCACCAGCAAAAGACGGCGCCAACAGTGCAGCAGCGAAAAAAGAGCAGAAACGTAAAGAAGCAGAGTTCCGTAAACTGACGGCACCACTTCGTAAAAAGCTGACTCAATTTGAAAAGCAGATGGATAAGTTAACGCTATCTCTCGAAGAAGCTGAGCAAGAATTATCCGACACTTCACTGTATGAAGCTGAAAATAAGGCTAAACTGAATAAAGTACTCGCTCTCCAAGCGAGCAGTAAGTCACAGCTAGAAGAAGTTGAAATGGATTGGATGTCCACTCAAGAAGAGCTTGAGCAGATGGAACAGGATATGGATAGCTTATGAGCCCAGAGCACGCCCCAATATCACTAACACTGGAACGACTATGGCAATTTAGCCTTCAGTATTACAGTGTGCGCGGTGTAAAGGATGCGTGCCTAGCTTTGCAAAACCAGTTCCACGGCAACGTCAATCTACTGCTGCTTCTCAAATGGCTTGATGAGCAGCAATTGTCTTTTGCCGAAGAAGAGTGGCACAAGGTACAACAGTGCTTAAGCCGCTCTGAAACCCTGCTTCATAGCTATCGAGAGCTGCGTAAGCATCTCAAACCTCAAGTCGTCGATTCCCTCTACCGTGAAGCGCTCCAATTTGAACTGCAGTTAGAGAAGCAACAGCAATCTGATCTCGTCGACTGCATTAATTCTCTTCAGCTTACGGCTAACCAACAATCACCACTCGCTTTTCAATACTGTCGCTTATTAGGGGCTGAAAACCTCTACGACGCTTTTTCTGAACCAGCACCTCAACCCTAACGCGTTTCCTTTCTCTTATCTTCAATCAAGATCCAAGCTTACCTTGGTAGTATCGCTCTTCGTTTTCACACGGGAGTGGCGCGCATGACTGGCAATATGTTTGAAGCTCAATCTCGACAATATTCAACTAGTTACCTACGCCTTGTTTTTGTAGCCCGTATCAGTGAAACCCTTGCGCTTATACCGAGAATCAACCAAGCTCAAATAAAAACGTGGGCGTTTCGCTAAAAGCTCAACACTTTATCAAAGCCCATAAAAGAAGCATGGACTGTTTTTATGACAATATTTACCGCAGCCGCTGGTTTATCTAATCCGCACTTACAAACCTTAGTGCCACGATTTATTAGAAAGCAGGCGTTGTTTGACCCTCAATGGCAAACCTTAGAAACACCCGACGGTGACTTTCTCGATCTTGCTTGGAGCGAATCACCAGAGGGTGACACCTCAAGTAATGAGGCTCGAAGTAACAAGCCGATATTCGTTCTATTCCATGGCTTAGAGGGAAGCTTTGAGAGCCCTTATGCCAACGGACTGATGAATGCCTTTGCTAAAGATGGCTGGCTATCAGTGATGATGCACTTTAGAGGTTGCAGCGGAAAACCAAATCGCTTGGCTCGCGCTTATCATTCTGGTGAAGTCGAAGATGCGCGCTTTTTCCTAAGACATCTACACGCCCAGTTTCCCAATAACCCTAAGGTAGCGGTTGGTATCTCTTTGGGCGGTAACATGCTGGCGAACTATTTGGCTGAGTACGCGGACGACCCATTGCTGTCGGCGGCGACGATTGTCTCTGCACCTTTTGATCTGGCTTGTTGCTCTAGTCGTATTGAGCGAGGTTTCTCTAAGCTCTATAAAAAGTACCTGCTCAACTCTCTCAAATCGAATGCCTTGAAAAAGATTAAGCTGTTGCAAGAAAAGCTCGGTATCACAGCCGAAACCATTAAGAAGATAGACAAGCTGTATGAGTTTGATGAACGGATTACTGCGCCTCTGCACGGGTTCAAGAATGCTCAGGACTACTATGCTCAGTGCTCAGCACTTCCTAAACTTAATAAGATTAAACTACCGACTCAGATCATCCATGCCAAAGACGATCCGTTTATGACAGACGACGTAATTCCAAAGTTCGTGTTACCTGACAACATCGACTATCGCCTGTTTCAAAAAGGCGGCCATGTGGGGTTCATTACCGGTAGCACGCTCAAACCAAGGTTTTGGTTAGAAGAAGCATTACCTGCTTACTATGAAAGTATCCAAGATTCGGCATAATGGCCGAGCCTTTTTTAAGGACTGAGTAGTAGACGTCACTAAACACAGTAATCAACACATCAATAAACCTATTTATGAACATAAAAGAGAGAAGTATTTATGATCATCCCATGGCAAGACATTGCGCCAGAAACACTGGAAAACCTCATTAAAGAATTCGTGCTGCGTGAAGGCACAGACTACGGTGACGTAGAGGTTTCATTGCAAAACAAGATTGACCAAGTGAAACATCAATTAGCCTCAAAGGAAGTCAGCATCGTATTTTCTGAGCTGCATGAAACCGTTGATATTCAAGTCACAAAACGCTTCTAGGCTGCGCTCATAAAGGAGCCGTGTTATAGTGGTAAACGATTGCTAACAAGTAAGTTACTCAAAAGACAAGGGTTGTCATGTCCGCTAAACATCCAATTATTGCGGTGACGGGTTCATCAGGAGCCGGCACCACCACTACCTCAGAAGCCTTCCGAAAAATGTTCAATATGATGGACGTGAAGGCCGCTTGGGTTGAAGGGGATAGTTTCCATCGCTTCACTCGACCAGAGATGGATGTCGAGATCCGTAAGGCTCGCGAGCAAGGTAAGCACATCAGCTACTTTGGTCCACAAGCCAACGATTTTGGCGCATTAGAAGAGTTCTTCCGTCAATACGGTAATGAAGGCACGGGTAAAGTCCGTAGTTACCTACATACCTTCGATGAAGCCGTGCCTTACAATCAAATGCCGGGCACCTTTACGCCATGGCAAGAGATCCCAGAAAATTCCGATGTGATGTTCTACGAAGGTCTTCATGGTGGCGTGGTAGATGGCGACATCAATGTCTCACAACACGTCGACTTGCTGATCGGCATGGTGCCAATCGTCAACCTTGAGTGGATCCAAAAATTCGTTCGTGACACACGCGATCGTGGGCACTCACGCGAAGCAGTAATGGATTCCATTGTTCGCTCAATGGATGATTACCTTAATTACATCACCCCACAATTTTCGCGTACTCACATCAACTTCCAGCGTGTCCCAACCGTAGATACATCGAACCCACTTAACGCTAAAGGGATTCCAAGTTTAGACGAAAGCTTCGTGGTTATACGTTTGCGTGGCATCAAAAACGTCGATTTCCCCTACCTTCTGGCTATGATAGATGGCTCATTTATGTCACGCCACAACACGCTTGTGGTGCCAGGTGGCAAGATGAGTTTTGCTATGGAGCTCATTGTAAGGCCCATCCTACAACAGCTCATCGAAACCGGAAAAATAGGTTAACAAGACGCCATTCTGGTTGATTACTTTTCATACCGTGATCATGTGCACAATTTTGCGTAAAAAATCGTGGCTTGGTCACGATTAAAATCAAGAAATAGTACCTGAAAAAGGATACTATTCTTAAACGAAACACAAGATAGCTTGCAGCGCTCAACGAGTGCTCTTATCCTACAAGTCAATCCAGGCTTAGCTAAAATACGGAAAGCGGCAAGCATACCCTGCAGAGGAAGTAAGATATTATGGTTCTAGGTAAACCCCAAACCGATCCAACATTAGAGTGGTTCCTTTCACACTGTCATATTCATAAGTACCCTTCAAAAAGTACTTTGATTCATGCTGGTGAAAAGGCAGAAACCTTGTACTACATCGTTAAAGGTTCTGTGGCAGTTCTTATCAAAGACGAAGAAGGTAAGGAAATGATTCTTTCTTACCTAAACCAAGGTGACTTCATTGGTGAACTTGGCCTCTTCGAAGAAGACCAAGAGCGTACTGCATGGGTTCGTGCAAAATCTCCTTGTGAAGTAGCTGAAATTTCTTTCAAGAAATTCCGTCAACTTATCCAAGTGAACCCAGATATCCTAATGCGCCTTTCAGCGCAAATGGCAAATCGTCTACAAGTAACTAGCCAAAAGGTTGGTGACTTAGCGTTCCTTGACGTAACAGGTCGTATCGCTCAAACGCTACTTAACCTAGCGAAACAGCCAGATGCAATGACTCACCCTGACGGCATGCAAATCAAGATCACTCGTCAAGAGATTGGCCAGATTGTTGGTTGTTCTCGTGAGACAGTAGGTCGTATCTTGAAGATGCTAGAAGAGCAGAACCTAATTTCTGCACACGGTAAAACTATCGTGGTATACGGCACTCGTTAATCTCGATTAACTGAGCCAAAAATTTGAAAGCCACCAAATGCAAATTTGGTGGCTTTTTTGTTTTCTAAAGATCTAGAGAGCAGATGCGAGATACGAGAAGAACTCACTGAATCCTATTTGTAAACTTCCTCGAAGCGAAGCGTACTCGCATCTTTAGGGTAAAGCCCGTGCTCATATCTTTATTTAACCGTTGGTGCTCTCAAAGATCTTGTCAGCCGATGCTGCAACAAATCCTGTATAAAGCTCACCATTCGCCATCGCATAACGCTTAGCGAACTCATAGAAGCCACCAGGAATCACCTCATTGCCTCCAACAAATGAAACTGGGACTTTGTCTGCCATTGTAGATGATTGCTCTAATAAGACCTCTGGAGAGCCTTTAACCTGACCGCCAGATGCATTGATCGTGAAACCTGAATCACTCAAATAGTCATTCACAGTCTGTACTTCATCGAACTCATTAAGCTGGTTCACACTCACCGTAAAGTGGTTTGCACCGTAACCATGAGCCGCTAGCCAAGACGCGTATTCACTCTCTTTTGCTAAAACTTGGAAATCCGCGAAGCTCAGATCCCAAAGGCGACCACCAAACAAGAACTCATGACCTTGAAGCTTGCTTGCGTCCACTTGCTCAACCAACTTAGCAACGATCTGTTGTAAGTCACTTGAACACTCTTCTACCTTCAACTCACTAATGAACACTTTCGGTTGGTTTGGATCTGGGTGCTCGTAGTGCTTAGCCACTAGCTTCTTGCTCTCAAATAAGTAATCGCCACACGCCTTGTAACCTAACTCAAGGAAAGGTTTAGCCAATGTTTCAATACCTAGCGGTGCAACATTGAAAGTACGCAGTGCAATGTGATCATTAATCAGGGCTTCGTCTTCTTTCAGCAAGTGATGCACTTTCTCAGCCGATGGACAAAGCCTATGAATGTAATCGTCCCATAGTGATTTAAAGAGTAGATCGGGCGTCATGGTGACTCCTTGTCAGAGGTTCTAGCAAGCTAGTAATTTGGATTAGAGAGGGAGAGGCTGGACACAGAGTCAGCAGCCATCAGCCTGTGACATACTTGTTCTATTATTATCTACCGCCCAATCTAGGTGTTGGACGTGATGGAAAAAGGAAGCGATAACACCACTTCCTTATTACTCAATTAACCAATGAATCTGTTATTCATGAACCTAGAGCTCATAAGCTTGTGATTCATCAAGTTATAGCTTAAAAGCCAAAACTACAGCTCAATACCTGGGCTAAATGTAGCCGGCAGTTGAGTTTCACCACCTTCCATTGAAGCCATAGGGTAAGCACAGTAGTCAGCTGCATAGTACGCACTTGGACGTAGGTTACCTGAAGCACCCGGACCACCAAATGGTGCATCACCACTTGCGCCTGTTAGCTGGCGGTTACGGTTAACAATGCCCGCACGGATATGGTCAACGAAGTATTCCCACTCTGAATCGTCTGTTGAAACTAATCCTGCAGACAAACCAAAGCGTGTGTCATTAGCCAGTTCAACGGCTTGCTCTAGCGATTGATAACGAACCACTTGCAGTAATGGGCCGAAATACTCTTCATCTGGCAGTTCAGCAATGTTGGTTGCATCGATAATGCCCGGAGAAACAAACGCCGCTTGACCCGCTTTTGCTTCTACTAGGCTGACACCGCCTAACGATTGCAGATTCGCTTGCGCGTCCAGAATAAACTTAGCCGCAGCTTCAGAGATCTGTGGGCCCATGAAGGGTGCTGGCTCAGCGAATGGCTGATCAACACGAATCTTCAAGGTAGCCGCAACGAGCTTATCGAGCAGTTGATCGCCCTTCTCGCCAACAGGAACATACAAACGACGTGCACATGTACAACGTTGGCCCGCACTGATGAAGGCCGACTGGATAATGGTATAAACCGTCGCGTCAGCATCACCAAATTGGTCAGTGATCACCATAGGGTTGTTGCCGCCCATCTCTAGCGCCAACATTTTGCCCGGTTGACCAGCAAACTGACGGTGAAGGATATGACCGGTATTAGCACTGCCCGTAAATAGCACGCCATCAAGACCTTTAGCATCAGCCAGTGCGATACCGGTTTCTTTAGCGCCTTGCACTAGGTTAATCACGCCAGCTGGAAGGCCTGCTTCTTGCCATAGTTTCATCGCAAACTCACCCGTCCAAGGTGTCTGCTCTGACGGCTTAAATACCACGGTATTACCCGATAGCAATGCCGGAACAATATGACCGTTAGGCAGATGACCAGGGAAGTTGTAAGGACCAAATACCGCCATTACGCCTAATGGGCGATGACGTAGTACGATTTGGTTGCCAGCGGCTTCACGTGAAGCTTCACCCGTACGTTCGTGGTAAGCACGAATAGAGATAGCGATTTTACCCGCCATCGCACCCGCTTCAGTGCGAGTTTCCCAAATCGGTTTACCCGTCTCTTTTGCAATAATCTGTGCAATTTCTTCGCTGTTCTCTTTTACCTTCTCAGCAAAGTTCAATACGATCGCTTCACGCTCTGCAAAGCTCAATTTTTTCCATACTAAGAAAGCGTCACGCGCCGCTGCTACTGCAGATTCAACCTGTGCTGGTGTTGCACTATCGCCTTGCCACACGACTTCATTATTGTATGGGCTTACTGATGTCATGGCGTCGCCTTGACCTGCCACCCACTGTCCTGCTATCCACTGAGTCATACTTCTATCCTTAAAATCTTCGACAGATAATCGCCGCTCTTACTGAGCCAACATGCGAACGAATTCGCCTTCTTTTACTTCAAGAGCGCTTGCTACTTCAGATGATAAAATCACTGTGTCGCTAGCTTGGTCATACGCGCCTTTCGCGGCTACTGCGCGGAAGTTCTCAAACGAGGTATTACCAATGAGGAAGTCTTTAGAGCTTGAATGCTCTGCAATTGTCACTTGAGCTCGAATCGCATGACGCACTGACTCGATATTTCTTAGATCACACTCAACCGTTGGGCCCCCATCAAAGATGTCAACATAGCCACGGTTGGTGAAACCTTCACGTTCCAGCAACTTAAGTGCAGGGCGCGTATTGTCATGAACCTCTCCAATCACCGCCTGAGCTTCTTTGCTCAGCAAGTTCACATAGATAGGTAACTTCGGCATTAGGTCAGCAATGAAGCCTTTCTTACCAATACCCGTTAGGTAATCGGCGAGCGTAAAATCAATCGAGAAGAAATGCTCTTGCAGCCACTGCCAGAAAGGAGAGTTACCTTCCGCATCCGATACACCACGCATCTCAGCAAAAATCGTTTTCGAGAAACGCTCTGGGTGCTCTGACATGATCAAGAAGCGACACTTAGACATCAAACGACCATTCAATCCACCACGGAAAGCCGGGCGCAAGAACAGTGTGCAGATTTCACTGCATCCGGTGTAGTTATTGCCAAAAGTCAGCAGCTTAACGACGTTATTCACGCCAAGCTTTTGCGATGAGTGAACCACTTTACTGATGTGGTAAGAGTAAAAGGGAACATCCCAGCCAATTGAGGCTTCGATGCCTGTCGTGCCTGCGACTTCTCCCGTTTCAGTGTCGAAGCCAACCATTAGGTAGCCTTCATCACCAGGTTCAGTCACGTCTTGTTTAGCAAAGCTGTATTCAGAATGAGTAATACGGTTGGTTAACAGTTCTTCGTTAACCGGAAGAGATGTGAATCCGTGACCAGATTCAACCGCGCAGGTATGCAGCGCATCGTAATCAGATAATTTTATTGGGCGAACAACTAGCATCAATATTCCCTCCAGATGCAAAACAGGCCCAAAACGAGAATCTTGGGCCTTTAGCAGTACGTCATGGGATCGCTCTAATGGCGATCATTCCTATGACGCCGCTCAGGCTAAACTAGCGTAGCGATTGCTTTGTCTAGTTTTGATAAACCTTCTTCAATTTCTTGTGTAGTGATAACCAGTGATGGAGTAAAACGAACCACGTTTGCACCCGCAACCAGTACCATCAAGCCTTGTTCGCCTGCTGCTACCAATACATCACGAGCACGACCTTGCCATGCTTCATTAAGTGCAGCACCTAGCAATAGGCCTTTACCGCGAACTTCACTGAATATTTGGTATTTATCGTTAATCTTAGCTAAACCATCACGGAACATTGCTTCACGTTCTTTCACGCCAGCTAGCGTTTCCGGTTGGCTAACGACATCAACAACCGCTTCAGCAACGGCACACGCCAGTGGATTACCACCGTAAGTAGAACCGTGCGTACCGACTTTTAGGTGCGTCGCAAGCTCAGACGTTGTTAGCATTGCGCCGATAGGGAAACCGCCACCTAGTGATTTCGCTGTGCTTAGAATATCAGGTGTTACACCTAGGCCTTGGTAAGCGTAGAAATTACCCGTACGACCATTACCTGTTTGCACTTCATCAAAGATAAGCAGCGCATTGTGCTTGTCACACAATTCACGAACCGTGTTCACGAACTCAGATGTTGGAGAGATGATACCGCCCTCGCCTTGCAGAGGTTCCATCATGATTGCACATGTGCGATCTGAGATGTGCGCTTCTAGCGCGGCAATATCGTTGTAAGGCAGGTGAGTTACATCGCCCGGTTTAGGACCGAAGCCATCAGAGTAAGCCTCTTGACCACCCACAGTTACGGTAAAGAAAGTACGACCGTGGAAACCTTGTTTGAATGCAATGATTTCAGACTTCTCAGGACCGTGAACATCCGCTGCCCAACGACGAGCTAGCTTCAATGCTGCTTCGTTCGCTTCAGCACCAGAGTTGGCAAAGAATACTTTTTCTGCAAAACATACGTCGGTTAGCTTCTTCGCTAAACGCAATGCAGGTTCGTTGGTCATGACATTACTTAAATGCCAAATCTTGTTTGCTTGCTCAGTAACTGCGTTAACCATTGCTGGGTGACAGTGACCCAAACAGCTCACAGCGATACCGCCAGCAAAGTCGATATACTCTCGGCCTTGTTGGTCCCAAACGCGTGCGCCTTCCCCTTTTACCGGGATCATTTCCATTGGGTTATAACAAGGCACCATCACCTCATTAAACAGACTACGTTCTACTTTTTTTTCCACTGTCATCGTACATTCCTTTTCGATACCGCAAGCTTCGCAAATAAGCGTACTGGTTCATAAGTGAGACAAAGATATTTTCTCTCGCCATAATCCCGCTGCAGCATTATATTTACATTTAATTAACGTTTTCAATAGTAGATTATTCTTTAGCTATCCCTAACAACCAGCTAAACGTCACTACCTATGACTATTTATGCATCAATCAATCTGTTTTATGAAGCTTTTTTTACCTAAACGTATAACCTGCAACGGCAAAGCCTTACTGGCATTGCGGTATATTGGGTTCGAGACGAAATAAGGCGAATAATTTTGCATAGGCTAAAAACTTAGCCTTAAGAGGGAGAAATGTTATAAAAAGTGATCAGCGTCAGAGGAGTAAGAGACGCGTAGCGCCCGAATTTAAACGCTTAACGAATGGGCTAACAGGTTTAACTGGCTTATTTAGACGGAGAAAGGGTCAAATTTAAACACTCAACGCGCTAAGAAGTTAGCGAGAAGCTGGTGTCCTTGCTCTGTTTTAATCGACTCAGGGTGAAATTGCACCGCATCAATCGGCAAGGTTTTGTGTTGATACCCCATGATCTCATCCATGCTGCCATCTTCAAATTCCGTCCAAGACGTCAGTTCAAAGCAGTCAGGAAGCGTGCCATTTTTTACCACTAGGGAATGGTAACGTGTCACAGTTAGAGGGTTATTAAGCCCTTGAAAAACGCTCTTACCATTGTGGCGTATTGGAGAGGTTTTACCGTGCATCACTTGTCTGGCTCGTACTACTTCACCACCAAACACTTGAGCGATGGCTTGATGACCAAGACACACACCTAAGATCGGCAGTTTACCCACGAAGTGTTCAATAACTTGCAGAGAGATTCCCGCATCATCAGGCGTACAAGGACCTGGCGAGATAACTAAATGGCTAGGATTCAGCGCTTCAATACCCGCAATATCAATCTCATCGTTGCGAACAACTTTTACAGTGACCCCTAACTCACAGAAATACTGATACAAGTTATAGGTAAAAGAGTCGTAGTTATCGATGATAAGTAACATGGGTCGAAATCGTAGTAGTACTGAAGAAAATAACAGGGTGTATTGTGCAGTAAGAGATTAGAAAGGCAAGTCTTTCTACTTATTTACTATTTAAACGAGACCAATAAAGAAGAGGCGCACTAGGCGCCTCATATCACTTTATTAAAATTACTTACAATCTTTCTCGAAGATAGTATCACCCCAATGAGGGTTATCTACGAATGGGTTACGGTTGCCCTGAATCTTTTGAATTTTGCTGTTGCGGTTGAATTCAAAGTGATCAACTGGGTCTTGCTCATTCCATTCTAAAAGTACACAAACATTACCTAAAGCAGCGCCGTTATTAGTTACGCTCGGCACAAGTTCAAGGTCTGGGTTAGATACATCGCTGGTATCTCTGCCTTCATAGCGAGTTGCCATGTAGAACATCATACGAGCAACATCACCCTTCACCTCATCACGAGGCTCAAATGAATCGCCGTCTTTTAAGTTACCCGCTTCTGGAGATTCTGAAGTTGGCGAACCACCATTATCAAACTCTAGGTTACCGCGCTCAGAGTTGATAGACGCGTCTGTTGGTCGAAGGTGGTGAATGTCCGTATATGCTGCAGCACGACTGTCATTGAACTCACCATTCGATTTAGGGTAACTGTGCTCACGGTTCCAAGCATCACCATCGTTGTTGCCGCTGCTGGTAAATGTTTTCAGCTGTGAGCGACCGGTATACATCAGAATTACGTTACTGCTGTAGTTTGGATCTTCATCAGTCGTAGCGAGAGCATCCCATACGTCACCATAAGAGAGCTGTGTAATCCCCGTTGATATGATGTTGTTCAGTGCATCTTTCAGCTCGTCGCCTGTTTTGTTCAATGCGCTGTCGTAGTAGCCATCAGGATTGTGTACTTCACCTGGTGGAACTGGTGGCTCAACAATCGTTGTTTGACAAGTTACCTTAGGTAGCGTGCCGACAACATGTGGATCATGTGCTTGTTCATATGCCGCATTAACACTGAATGTACACGGGATAAGTAAAATCAGTAGTGTCTTTTTCATACTTTTAATTAGGGGCAGTAAAGCCCCTACTCCTTAATGCAATGAGGTTACTTGTTAAAACGACGACGTAGGAAGCCAAGTCCTAATAGGCTCAATAGACCGCCTAGGCCAAATGAACCACCATCGCTGCCAGAATCACTCATTTGAGTAATAGACACTTGCTTCGTTTCAATCACTTTACCCTCCACAGCTGTTGTTACCGTGTAGTCACCAACCTCTAAACCTGAGATAGGTACTTCCGTCCAACCCAGCGCAATTTCGAACTGATCAAGAACGTCTTTTTGAACATTTGAAGAGGTCGCGACAAAGGCTTGAGTTGCATTATTGAAGCTCACCGACACTTCGTCTCCCACTTTTAAGTAAGCAGAATCTGAATACTGAGTGAGGTCAACAAAGTGATTAAAGGTACCGCCACCGATAGGAGCCTGTGGACGAGGTTCGTTAATAGGCTCATCAGGAAGCTCGACTGGCGTACCCGGCTGCACAGGTTGATCTGGATCAGGGAATACTGGGTCAACAGGATCAATTGGTTTACCAGCAAAGGCGATTGATAGCACAACTGGATCATGACCTGCTGCGCGGAATGAGTCCGAGTACGCTTGGCCAAGCTCATGCCTAGAATCCAACGTTTGAGATTCACTAGCGTTGATATTCCAATGGGTTGCACCAATAACTTTCGACTTAAGTCCCGCAGAAGTCAGAATGTAGTCAAGGCTGCCATTCTCATCCCCTTGAACTACGTTGTAGCTATTTGGATCTACAATCTGCATTACGTTTTCAAAACCATAGCTATCGGCAACAATCACGCCTTCTTCGTGCAGAGACTCTTCCCCTATAAAGGTTTTCTCAGCCGTCTTGATCTCGTAATTTTCAGGTGCGCCAGAACGATCTGTCAGTACTGTGATAGCATCTTCGTTATTAAATGCATTTAGACTACCAAGAATGACTTTTTCGCCTTCCATCTTAGCCAACTTCTGGCCTAGGTAATCCGCAGCAGACACACGTAGATTCTCACAACCGCCTTGGCGATCGTCATCCGATGTATCTTCTAGACAAATTTGATCTTTATCAGCAAAGTGGTTTACTGCAACTACAAGTTTCTCTTCACGATCTTTAAATGAGAATACTGGTACAACCGCTGCATGCTGAGTCGTAAACTCACCATTTTCCGCTTCTTGCTTTGGCATAGGGATCACTTGTAGTGAATCTAAGCCAACTGTACTCGGACGGAAAATAACAAAGTTCGCTGTCGCTAGCTCACCTACCGTTGTTAGTCCTTCACTGCTAGCAATGTTGTACTGCTTAGCCTCTGGAAGATCAGCATTAAGCTGAGTTACTAGGTAAGAAATCGCTGAGCTTTCTTCAAAGCCGTTGTTTTCAATTTCCATCAAACCAACGATGTCAGCATCCAATGCAGTTAACGCCGCAACAAGCTTTGCTGTTTGGTGATCAAACTGAGTTGAATCTTGCGCTCCAGGTGTAGCATCAAACGCTAAGAAGTCATTGCTCTCACCGCCACCCTGCAAGCTATTGAAGAACTCTTGGACGTTAAACGTTGCAATACGAACGTCACCCGCATCAACTTTAGGTGCTAAGTCACGGTTATTACCACGTGCAATGAAAGTATCGTTGTTCGCATCTTCCGTTACATAGAAACGGTAGTCTGAGTAAGAGTACCCAAGCACCCCCTGAAGGTTACTTGCTCGGTCGCCAACACGAATGAAATCTTCTGTCGAACCATTTTGATCAATATCTGTTTTAGCAAAGTCTGGGTACCATGCCGGTGCGCCAACAGTATCTTTTGCAAATGATTCAACCACTAAGCGTGCGTCATCATTACAGTCCGCTGCTTTTTCGGCTTCGTCAGTACCCGGGAAGTTCGCTTGGTTCGGATGAACGCTTTCTTTTCCTTGGCTAAGGACTAGGTTGTAACGCTGAGGTCCCTCATCCATGCTGTAGCTACGTGAAACGCGCATATCAACCGCAGAAGTTATGTTAACAAGCATGCCTTCATGACGTTCTAGGGTGAAATCAAATTCCGAGTCCGAAGCAACTTGCTCCAGGTTCACAGCCGTTACAGAGCCAGTACCGACAGCTTTAATAGTTGTTGCAGGGATTTGAGTCCAACCAAAGTTTTCCTCGACAGGACCATTGACCTGAACCTTATCACCCACACTTAAGCCTGTTATATCACCGACAACAAAGATACCATCTGATGTTTTTGGATCGCTGTCCGGCGTTTCATCTTGCATGTAGAAACCGACTGCAACATCACCATCAAGCGCTTCACTTTGAATCGCAGTGATAACCCCTTCAACTGTGAAGGTTTCATCAGAGATGAACTTACCATTGGCTGGGTCTGTGTATGGAGAAGCCCAAGAATCGCCCTGGAGTTCACTGATCAGAGTATCTGGCGATGGATCTGGATCGGGATCTGGGTCAACCGAGCCATTAACTTTACCTAAGCCATCAAATGTGTCTTTCGCTAGCTCTGTCCAGTCCGATTCATTGTAAGTAGCTGACGGTGAAGTACCATTTCTTTGCAAAGTAACATCTTTACCCCAACCACTCGCTGTCGGAACCGCGCCAACAACATCAACTAGGCTATCACCATTGAACAGACCGACGGCATCACCACCATTGTGATACAAACCACCCGTAATAGAGCTTACGCCATCATCTAACGTTATAGTTGCTGAGTCGTGCAGAACAACCAGTACCGATTTCGCAGGTAATGTTTGTCCGTCAAGGATCACCATATCCAATGGAGTCTCATCACCATCTTTATAACGAACTAATTTATAGCCCGTTAGGTCGATATCTTCAGAGCCATTGTTATAGAGTTCGATCGCCTTGTTGTTTGAGCTGCCTTCTACATATTCAGTAATAACAACTTCACCGGCACCGCCACCTAGCTCAACTTTGCCAAAATCACTCCAATCATTCATATCTACAACTTCAAACTTATCCGCATCATAAGTTGTACTTGGAGACATAGCCGTTCGGCGTAAAGTAACGTTTTCATTGAACTTACTGCCATCGCCAGCACCGACGATATCAACAACACTGCCATTGTTTCGCACTGCTACTGCATCATTACCATTGAAGTAAGTCACTGTAGATTCAACGTCACCTTTGCCTTTTAGTTCAGCATCAGCGCTTGCGTTGACGATGACGTAAGTTTGGCCCGATGCCAATGTCACACCATCTAAAGATTGACTGCTGTTCCAATCACCACCATTTGGTGCAAGATCGACGGTATATCCATCCAAATTAGCAGAAGAAGAGCCGACATTGGCAATTTCAATTGCTTTATTGCTCCCTGAGCCTTCAGTGATCTCAGAGATGATGATATTCGCATTTGCCATAGGTGCGATAACCGCACCAACAGCAATCGCTATTAAACTTTTTTTCATGTTTGAACCTCAAAGGTAAACAGATTTATATCCATATCAGCCAAGTTAACGCTGTGTTTCCTAGGCTTTACTCAAAAGAAAGGGTTAGTAAAAATTACTAACCCTTTTATCAGTTACTGACGACGGCGGCGTAGGAAACCAAGACCCATCAGTGACAACAGAGCACCGAAGCCGAAGCTACCACCTGAACCATCGTATTCAGGAGTCACTGGCGAAACATTGCTTGAATCTTGCTTGCTAATGTTGGTAGCCATTGTCATCGACTCAATAACTTGAGAAGAAGATGCCCCAGCATTTTGTGCAGCAACACGGTCACCGATTAGCTTCATGGAAATCGTATAAGTACCCGTATCAAGACCAACCACGTCAAACATTACTGTTTGTGCACCGTCTTGACTTAACGTTACTTTCGGCAAAGAGACATTTTGTGGTTGTGGAGAAATAGAGATTTCAGCAACATCACCAGATCTCGCATCAGCCGAAACCGGGAATGCAATGTCAGCACGGCCGCTCTTCACAGCAATATTCACATTCGACTCACCCGCTTCGCCGTACTTGTAGCCTAGCGATACCATTGCTGGATCGTGGTCAGAAGAACGAATTGGTGTTTCTCTAGCGAATGGGTTAGAAGCCTCATCAGATGCTTTCTTGTAGTTGCTGTAATCATTCAATGAAGATTCAGCCGCATTGATATGCCAGTCAGCAGCATCAACCAAACGATCTTTCAGTGAAGGCGTGATTAGAAGATGGTCCAGAGAACCGATCTCGTTGTTGTATGAGTAACTCCAAGCTGTTTTGCCTACTGGTGTTTTCAAGTCAACCGCATTTAGGTAGCCAAATGTTGTCGTGATCTTTTGACCATTCTTTTCAAACACTTCATCACCAACAAGGGTGTAGCTTGATGCGTAAATGTTTTTACCAGTTGGGTTCTCAGTAAGAACAAGCATTGGATCTTCGTAGGTGTATGAGTTCATGTCACCCAATACCACTTGGTCGCCACCAATTTTTGCCATTTCTGTACCTAGCTGGTATGCAGCCGATACACGGAAGTTTTCACACGAACCTTGGTAGTCATCGTTGCGAACATCATCATTTACCGGATCGAAATCAGCCCAAGTTTCCCAACCAACCCAATCTTCATGACAAGTCGAACCTTTTGATTTTAAGTGGTTAATCGCAACAGTTAGACGTTTACCGGTATTTAGAACATGGAAGGTCGCCGCAACTGTGTTACGTTGATAGTTGTCACCACTTTCACGAACTGCACCGTCACCATCAATAACCGCACCACCATCAGGGTATTCCACTAGCGGAGCATGCTGCTCAGGCATTTGAATAATTTTACCTGACACAATCGAAACTTTAGACGGACGGTAAATCACACCCGACGTAATCGCATCTGTACCAATCGTGTCGTTTTGATCCAAAATGGTATCGCCATTCTTATCGAAGCCAACGAACACATAGCGATTGTGGATCGAGTCTTGATCACCGCGCTTCGCGTAATCTTCTTCATTGTATTTTGCGTTAACAGAAGCTAGAAGCGTCTTGATTGCACCAAAGTCACCAAAACCGTTGTTCTCGATTTCCATCAAACCAAGAATATCTGCATCTAGACCGTAGATAGCCTCTACAATTTTTGCTTTCTGCAGTTCGTATTCTTCTTCTGATTCTGCGCCACGGTTATCACCATGTTGGTTCGCACTGCCACCGTATGGTGAGTTGAACAGGTTCAACACGTTTTGTGTCGCCACTTTCACGGTAAAGCCTGCATCGTACTCTTCATTAACGATGTCATACTCACCAGAGCTTGAAACTGGACGTGGTGTGTTAGGAGTAATATCAGCACTTGTCATCTGATAACCGCCCGCATCAGGGTCTTTCACCACAAAACGATATTCATCGTAGGTATACGCAATCACACCTTCTACGTTATTAATGCCGTCATTAATACGAATTGGGTTGTCGTAGCTAAAGTTGGAGTAGTAAGGAATTTTGCCGTTACTTGGTGCTTTTTCACTGTCTAGGAGCAGAGTTGCATCGCGGTTCTGTTCAATCTTAGCAATCGACTCAAAGCTGCCTGCTACATACTCTTGGTTCGGATGGAAGTTTGGTGTTTCATACGCAAGAGCTAAGTTATTACGGAACTGACCTTTGTGGTAAAGTTCGAAATCGAAAGCGAATGCACGTGTTACGCGCATATCTTGATTACCGTCCTTATTGTCATCCATATCTTCAACAAGCTTAACGAACATGCCCTCATGACGCTCTAACGTGTTTGCAAAAGAAGCACCATCTTCAGGAAGACGTTTTAACTCAATAGGGCTAGGAGGAGTAACGCTATTGCCAGTTTCTACCCAGTTTCCTGACATATTAAACTGTGTTTGACCAAAGTATTCACGAACGGTACCAACCACAGTCACTTCTGTACCGACGGCGGGTTGAGTGCCTGAGAATACAAACAGACCATCTGAGGTCAACGGGTTGCCATCGTTATCGTAAAGGAAGAAGCCTTTTGAAAGACCACTACCAGCACTTGGCAATACGTAACCAACATACGCTGTTAGTTTGTATGACGCTTCTGTCTCATAAAATTTGTCTTCTTTTAATGGCGTTCCAAACTCTGCTTCAACCAGCGGAGAGAATTTACCAGTGCCCTGCACTTCAGCGATTGTGACTTCTACTGGCGGCGGCGGCGGCGTTGGTGGCTCTTCAAGAGTCAGCTTACCGAGGTCTTCGTAAACATCCGTACCTACGTTAGCCCAATGCAGTTCGACATACGCACTGTCTGGCGTTGTTGCATCGTTTGTACGACGCAAAGTAACCTCTTTACCCCAAGTTGAACCGCTAACACCAATAATGTCGTGAATGGTGTTTGGGTTATCATCTGCACCAATCCATACAGGATCATCACCGTTAAAGTTCAGTGCGTCATGCCCAATGCCGCCGTAACTACCTGAATACACGATCGTCGCACCATTAGCTGCAACCGCATCTTTCAAATCAGAAGTCGCGTTATCGCCCACAACAACAATACTCTCACCTGCCGCAATGGTGACATCTTTTAATACTGGAGTTGCATCATCCGGCTTTAAAACTTTATTTTTGTAACCGCTATAATACAGAGCGTGATCAGTAAACGTGAATGGCGTTGTACCGGTATTGCTAATTTCAATGGCACTGTTAATTGCATAGCTATCAACGCTAGATTCTACATATTCTGTAATCAGAATATTATTGATATCCGCTAACGCAGCACCGCTAAGCACACTACTAATCGCACCAGCAAGTAGAGTCATTTTTTTGTTCATTTTCGATATCTCTCTGATTTAATTAGAAGTAAACACGCGCGTAAGCGTAAGCATCTTGTGCTGCTTCACCAGTGTTCCACTCAAGCGCAATCACGCTAGAAGGTGTAGGACGGTAGTTAACACCGAACGTGCTCCATACGCGTTCATCGCCCCAGCTGTACTTATCATTTCCACTGGCCGCTTGCTCGTTACGGTTATCAATCTCCCACTTCTCATACTCTTCGAAGTTGTATGATGCAGTGAACTCCCAGTTGTCTGTCAGCAGATATTTAGCAGACGCAAGGTAACCTTTATTCTCTTGAGTTTCGTACTCATTAAACACGCCAATACACTGTCTTTCTCCAGTAAAATCATCCTCTTGCCATAAAGTACATTCGCCAATATCTTCTTCTTCGTAGAATGCATTTACACCAAGGTGGAATGTTTCTGTCACAGCAAGGCGTGCACCTGCACCTAGTAGGCGCTGCTCACCATATTTTGATTTACCATCAGAACCACCGCGTCCTTCCGCACCAGCAACCATAGAAAAGCGATCGCCAAAGTAACCAATGTAACCACTAACGACTTCACCAAGATCAGAGCCAGAAGAAGATTCTGCGCGGTTGGTGTAAGAGGCGCCTACTTTGATCACACCGAAGTATTTACCTTCATACTTAGCCGTCATGTCTTGGTCACCCGCTTCACCCGTTTCTACCGTAGTATCAAAGGTAAAATCACCCCACTTGTCGTAGTCATCAAATGCAGTATCGGTTAGACCTACCTCTACGTAGTGCTCTTGGTTCTTGCTCTTGTAAAGATCGTATCCAATAAAGACTTTATCGATCGCCAGAACCATATCACCCGAGCCATATGCCCAATTCTCACGTTCATAATCTAGCTCTAAACGGTAATGCATCTTGTCGTTCTTACCTTTCACACCCATGGTTGCGAAAGAATCATCGATGAAGGATTGGTCTGCGTAAAACTCATCATATTCAAAATTAGAACCGATATGCCCACCAACACCAACTTCTCCATAGAGTTTTACAAAGTCACCTCTTTCATTTTCATAAATGGTTACAGCATTTACTGCCGATACCATAAACAAAGAAGAAATAGCTAGTGCCACTGCATTTCTTTTTAACATCACTTATTTCCTTTAAATTAACATTCGAAATGGAATATCGTTCCAAATCTAGTTGGCGTAAAAAAAGCACCTTGTTATTTTATAAATATATTTTTGGTGAAAATTTATACGTAAAACAGTACAGATTCACAAGTGTGATTCTAGAGATAGCCAAACTCATCTGGTTATATTAAACCTGTGTAATCTCTTATTTTTATGTAATTCGATAAAGCAATAAACACCATAAATGAGTTGTGTTTCACATTTATATAATGAATATTACGAGTTTGATTATAAATTCAACAGAAGAAGTAACATCAGAAATGATATTTCTAATTAATACGGAAAATCAGTTCAATGTCTCAGAAAGATGGTCTAACCAGTGATATGCAAAATATTAATAGTAATGATAATTTCTTATTAATATTTCACCCATTAGGGTCTCAGATATTAATAATCACTAGTTTTTCATGATTATTATAATTAGGAATAATAGATAGAATGTTCCAATAATTGATTAGTCGCTTAAATAGAAAGAATCAGAGGAAAGATGATGGATCAAAAAAGCCTCTACATAATAGAGGCTTAGATAGAGGAGAAGTAAAGCTCTTAGTAACTACGGGCGAGTAACAAAACCAACTGCTTCGTATGCTTTTTTCAGTGTCACGGCAGCGCGCTCAGAGGCTTTTTCTGCACCCGCTTTCATTACTGCATCCATGTAAGCACGATCAGCACGGATACGGTGGTATTCAGCTTGGATCGGCTCAAGCATCTCAACCAATGCTGCGCCTACATCTTTCTTGAACGGACCGTACATTTCAACGCCTTGGTATTGCGCTTCGATCTCTTCGAACGTTTTACCCGTCGCTGCAGAGTACAGACCCATTAGGTTAGAGATACCCGCTTTGTTTTCCCAATCGTGAGCAATACGTGGTGGCGTTTCTGCATCCGTTTGCGCTTTGTTGATCTTCTTGATGATCGACTTAGGCTCTTCTAGCAGAGTAATTACGTTCTTACGGTTGTCATCCGACTTAGACATCTTCTTAGTCGCATCTTGCAGGCTCATTACACGTGCATTCACTGTTGGAATGTAAGGTTCTGGCACTTGGAAGATTGGCGTTTCAGGGCCGTAGATGTTGTTAAAGCGATTTGCGATATCACGCGCTAGCTCTAAGTGTTGTTTCTGGTCGCTACCTACTGGCACCTGGTGAGCACCGTAAAGCAGGATGTCTGCAGCCATCAACACTGGGTAGTCGTATAGGCCTACGTTTACGTCGTTTGAGTGACGTGCAGACTTATCTTTAAACTGAGTCATACGGCTCAGTTCACCCATTTGTGTGTAACAGTTAAGAAGCCAACCAAGTTGAGCATGCTCTGGTACGTGTGACTGAACAAATAGCGTGCTCTTCTTTGGATCAACACCGACAGCAAGACAGATTGCTAATGCGTCTAGGGTCGCTTCATGCAGTGCTTTCGGATCTTGGCGAACCGTAATTGCGTGAAGGTCTACAACACAGTATTGGCAATCGTAATCATCTTGCATCTGTTGCCATTGACGTAGAGCACCCAAGTAGTTACCGATACTTAGTTCACCAGATGGTTGAACACCACTCAATACGATGGGCTTGCTCATGCTTTTAATTCCTTTGCTTGTTCGCTAAGCTCGTTAACTTAGTTTCTTAACCTAGTGTCTGAAAAACTTAGCTTCTTAACTTTAAAATAGAAAGCCGCACAGCTCTTCTGTACGGCTCATCCAGTGTACTCATTGATAAGTATTTTGCTAGTAGGTTAGCTAACTTTTGTCCGCTTTATGCTGAAACTAGAACGACATCTAGTAATTGTGCAATGTTGTCTGCGACATAGTCAGGGTTTGATACTGAAATCGGCTCACCGTGGTTATAGCCGTAAGTCAGACCAAACGAGTGGCAGCCTGCGTTCTTAGCCGCTTTGATGTCGTTGCTTGAATCGCCTACCATCAGCATATCTTCAGCCTTCACATTATGCTTTTCCAGCAACCAGTTCAACGCTACTGGGTTCGGCTTTTTCTCTGGGAAAGAGTCGCCACCCAACACATCAACAAAGTACTTATCGATACCGTGCTGCGCCAGAACATCTGGTACAAATTTCGATGGCTTGTTGGTGACAAGCGCCATGGTGAAGCCCGCTTTATCTAGCTCAGCTAACGTCTCTTTAACCGATGGATAAAGGTGGCTTAGCTTATGGCCGCCCTGCTCATAGAAATCATCAAACAGGATACGCGCTTTCTTCAAAAGATCAGGTTCAAGGCTTGGATCAACCGTAAGATTACGGCTCAATGAACGTCCAATAAGAACATCAGCACCATTACCCACATAGTCGCGAACTTGTTCTTCGCTTACTGAAGAAAAACCCAGTTCCTGACAAGCTTGGTCAGCGGCGACAGCCAAATCAGGCACGCTATCTAACAAGGTTCCATCCAAATCAAAGGCAATCAGTTTTATTGAGCTTAATGACATCTTACTTTCCTATTTATTATGTTCGTCTTATGAGTTGAGCTCCAAGACGTAAAAAAGGGGCCAATTAGCCCCTTAATTTAAATTTTTTGATTTTAGGTCAACAGACCCTAGTTCTACTTTTATGCGTTAACTTTTGCAAGCTCTGCACGCATCTCATCAATCACTTCTTTGTAATCTGGTTGATTGAAGATAGCTGAACCGGCAACGAACATATCTGCGCCCGCTTCTGCGATTTCACGGATATTATCTACCTTCACGCCGCCATCAATCTCAAGGCGGATATCACGGCCTGATTCATCAATAAGTTTACGAACAGCGCGCAGCTTATCGAGTGTGTGAGGAATGAAAGATTGACCGCCAAAGCCAGGGTTCACAGACATTAGTAGAATCATATCTACTTTATCTAAGATGTAATCAAGGCAAGAAAGTGGCGTTGCTGGGTTAAGTACGACACCCGCTTTACAGCCGTGTTCTTTGATTAGCTGTAGAGTACGGTCAACGTGCTCAGACGCTTCAACGTGGAAGGTAATCATTGATGCGCCGGCTTTAGCAAACTCAGGTACGATGCTGTCTACTGGCTTAACCATTAGGTGAACATCGATAGGAGCTGTGATGCCGTAGTCGCGCAACGCTTTACAGATCGGTGCACCAAAAGTCAGGTTAGGTACGTAATGGTTATCCATCACATCGAAGTGCACAACGTCGGCACCGGCTGCGAGTACTTTTTCTACGTCTTCACCAAGACGAGCAAAATCTGCAGACAAAATCGATGGAGCGATTAGAAAATCTTTCATACCAAACCTCTTAAGAGTGAGTAAATTGCGAATATCACCGCCTTGTGACATCTCGTACACGAATACAAGACTCAATCCCAAGACTATTTGGTGTGCAATTCTACCTAAGCACCTAAGCAGATTCTAGCAGTTCGAAAGATTAGTTTATGAAAGTACCCGTTGGTCACTCAATTTAATGAGTTCGAGGGTTATGGTGACGACTACAATTCTGTTGAAGCGTGTTGCTGGTTTTTCTCTTTATGAAAAAGTGCCAGTAACTCATCAACTTTATTACGCCCTGCGCCATTACGGCTAATGGTGCGCTTAACCTTGACCACGTTCAGTTCCGCACCATGATATAAACGGCGCGTTAAGGTAGTGTCATGGTTTGAAATCAAGACAGGGATGCCTCGTTCCATTGCCGCTCTTTCTGCAACATCAGCCAAGGCCGCTTGATCATCTAAGCTGAAGCCATTACCCGCATAAGAGGTAAAGTTAGCAGTACTAGACAATGGCGCATAAGGAGGATCACAATAAACCACACAGCCTTTACGGGCGCGGCTAAAGGTCTCGCTATAACCTTCACAAACAAACGTCGCTTTCTTCGCTTTCTCAGCAAAAAACTCCAACTCAGCTTCTGGAAAGTAAGGTTTTTTATAAGAACCAAATGGAACGTTAAAACCGCCCTTCTTGTTGTAACGACACAAGCCATTGAAGCCAAATCGGTTCATATACAAGAAAGCTAACGAGCGATACATGACGTTATCTGTACCATTGAACTCAGCGCGAACATCTAAGAACACTTCTCTACGGTTATTCTCCGGACAGAACCAACGCTTCGCTTCAGTGATATAGGTTTCAGGATCGGTTTTAAGTAGATTGTATAGGTTGATAAGATCGGGATTGATATCTGCAAGCAGGTACTGTTCAAAATCAGTATTCAAAAATACTGAGCCGGCACCGACAAACGGTTCTACCAATTTACGAGCAGGTGGCAGGTGACGTTGGATGTCTTCAACTAGGCCATATTTACCACCAGCCCATTTTAGAAAGGCACGCTGCTTTTTCATTTACTGCTCTATCTATCAACTCAAAAATAAGGCTGCGGAATGTAACATATTTTGAGGCTAAGCTCAGGGTTATTTCGCACGTTCTATCTCTCGATGCACTTGATTCATCGATTTTGCCCAAGGTTCCAACTGCTGAAGTGGTTTTGATAACGCACTTACGGCATCTCGCGCGACTTGAATCGTTGGATAATCTTGATAAGTGATAATAAACCACTTGGTGTCGTTACGAAGTGTTGGATAAATACGAACCTTGTCCTCGACGTCATATTCTTCAATAAAAGACTGAACATCTTCTAATGACGTCATCGCGCTCAACTGTAAGGTATAAGCGCGTGGCGAGATAGCTTGTAACTCTTCGCGAGCAAATGAGAAGGTGATCTTTTTCGTCGGCGGTGTTGATTCCGTTAGGTCAGTATCTTCATCAACTGAAGCTTGTGACTCGTTTTTCGCCGCATCAGGTTGTGCGCTAACCGCGGCACCTGTGTTTTCTTCTACGGCAGCATCAATCGCACTGGTATCGGCACTTTTCGGCTTGTCATCAAGCAAGGCATCAACCACATCAGAAGTAATCACCACACGTTGCTGCTCTTGTTTCACCTCGCCAACACTGGCTGTACCTTCCACCACAACCGGTGGTAAAGATGAACTGTCATCGTCAGCACCTTGATAGCTCATGTCAGCTTCGGCTTCAGAATCTGAAGATCCGTCGACTCCGGCTTGCTCGGTACCACTTTCCACTTCAAACGTTGGGATAGCGGTCTGTTCAATGGGAGCGATAAGTGATTGCGCTTTATCGTCAGGGGTTGGTTGACTGAACATCCACCAATAGCCACCACCAATTAAAATCAACAACAAGGCCACCACAATCGCGATATTGATGGGTGAGCCAATAATTGAGCGAATAATAATCCTTTTTTCCACTTTCAATTCTCCTAAAGCCATTAACTCGCCAGGCAAAGGTTGCGCTTTATTAAACGCACGTCGCACGCGAGTTTCAGACTCATCATCAACATATCGAATCACTAGGGATTCAAAGAAATGTTCCGCTTCTGGTTGAGAAAGATCATCGATCTCGAGGTCTATAGGCTTGTGTGGTTGCCCGTAACTAAGACGTGTTAGTAGCGTGTCTAGATGGCCAATTTCCGAGAAGAGAACGATATTGATCGTCCATTGAGGGTTTGATTGAGCTTCAAGTACCAACATCCATAATTCGGATACCAATAGCTCAGACAGTCGGTGGGCATCATCTACAACGATAACCACATTACACGACTCTCCATCCAGTAGCCTTGCGAGACTATCTGATAAAGAATCATGTTGATTAAACAGGGGTTCAGAAACAATTTGGCTAAGAATAAGCGCGCGACGTTGTTGATCGTCTTGGCTTGGGTGACAAAGCAGTAAACACTGATTTTTTTCTGTCGACCATGCTTCAAGGTAACGTTGAGCCAACCAAGATCGGCCAGAGCCAGCTTTGCCCGCAACCGTTACAAGGTTTGAACCAAAGTTAGTCAAAAGCTGTAAGCGCTCTAGCAGCTCAACTTGAGATTCTAACTCTAATACTCTTAATTCATGAGCCAAACTCATTGGGGATCCCTACTGATAAGATCGATCAGTAAAACGCTTCAGCTACCTAGAGTTTAGCTAGGCAACCTCACAACCAAATTTAAAGAGTACGGCAGAAATCAATCGCTTGTTTAATGATGTCTTGAGGCACATCAGCGACCACTTCAGCGGTACCAATACTTGTTGGTAATACCAAACGTAACTGACCAGACAGCACTTTTTTATCACGCATCATGTGCTTCATAAAGTCTTCAAAAGACATACTTTCTGGCGTATGGATTGGCAGTTTCGCATTCTTGAGTATAGAAATAATTCGCTCAAGTTGCTGCTGAGAGATCAGTCCCTGTAATTGAGCGGTTTTCGCTGCCATTACAGTGCCTGACGACACAGCTTCACCATGTAGCCAATTACCATAGCCTAGTTCTGCTTCGATCGCATGACCAAATGTATGACCTAGGTTCAATAACGCTCTGATTCCTGACTCTTTTTCATCTATAGCAACCACTTCAGCCTTAATTGCACAACAACGAGCAATCGCGGTAATCAGTGCATCTTCATCAAGTTGATAAAGTTTCTCTAGATTCTGTTCCAACCAATCAAAGAAGACTTCATCGTAAATGATGCCGTATTTGATCACCTCAGCAATGCCCGCTGCGAACTCACGCTCTGGAAGCGTTGATAAGCAGTTAGTATCGATGATGACAGATTTGGGTTGGTAAAAAGCGCCGATCATATTCTTGCCAAGGGGATGGTTCACTGCAGTTTTACCACCTACAGAGGAGTCCACTTGAGAAAGAAGGGTCGTCGGGATTTGAATGAAATCAATACCGCGCTGGTAGCAAGAGGCAGCAAAACCGACCAAATCACCGATAACACCACCACCCAAAGCAATCACCACCACATCGCGGCTGTAATTTCCTTCAAGCATGTAGCTCATCACTGAGTTGAACGTTTCAAGTGTTTTGTATTGCTCACCGTCTGGCAACTCTAAAAGAGAAGTTTGACAGCCTACTTGATCCAACAACGATAAAATTTTATCGGCATAAAGAGGCGCTACTGTCACATTACTGATAACAACAACTTTCTGTTTGCCTGATAAAAAAGAAAGGTACGCCGGGTCTTCAAATAACCCGGCGCCAATAGAGATAGGGTAGCTACGCTCAGCTAGATTGACCGTAATCCGTTCCATGGGTTTGCTCTCCGAAAAAATGAACTTAACGTTCTTCTAGCATTTTTACGATCTGGTTGGCTACCACTTTTGCACTTTGATCGTCGGTACGAACTGTATAGTCCGCCACTTCGTCGTATAGTGCGTTGCGAGATACAGCTAGATCTTCTAGCACATCACGCGGGTTGTCTGTTTGAAGTAGAGGGCGTTTCTTGTCGCGGTTAGTGCGAGCAAGTTGCTTTTCAATTGTTGTTTCTAGGTATACAACAATGCCTCGTGCAGATAGACGGTTACGGTTTTCTTTGCTCAGCACTGAACCACCGCCTGTCGCAAGAACAATACCTTGTTCTTCTGTCAGATCGTTGATTACAGATTCTTCGCGCTTACGGAAACCATCTTCGCCCTCAACATCAAAAACCCATGCGATGTCTGCGCCAGTGCGCTCTTCGATCACAGTGTCAGAGTCTAGAAACTCCATATGAAGTTGGGAAGCTAGGTGTCTACCAATTGTACTTTTGCCGGCGCCCATTGGGCCAACAAGAAAAATATTGCGTTTCTCAGCCATGTTTTTAGCAGTAATTTACAACGTTAATTCAATGACATCGCCACAAGGTAGGTCAGTACAAGTACTGAAATTAAAAGGCCCGTGGCACCGATTCCTCACAGATAATTCGTGATAAGACCCGAAATTATCAAGGTTAGGTGCCACTAATGCAACTTTATTTTTAATCTAATTGTTCATTACTGAATCACAACTTTGGGTGTAACAAAAATAAGTAGTTCACTTTTACCCACATTTTCATAGCTACGACGGAATAATGCACCCAAAACTGGCAGGTCTCCTAACAGAGGAACTTTGTCCACTGTACTGCTCACACTGTGCTGAAATATCCCGCCAAGTACGACTGTTTCACCATTATTAACAAGCACTTGCGTCCCTATGCGTTGAGTATCAATGGCAACAGCCTCACCCGTTCCGGTTTTCACTACTTGCCCTGGCCTATCTTGAGTCACGCTTAAATCCAATACCAAACGATTGTCGGGCGTGATTTGTGGTGTCACCTTAAGACTCAACACTGCTTTCTTAAATGCGACCGAAGTAGCACCACTTGAAGACGACTCTAAATAAGGAATTTCAGTACCTTGCTCAATATAAGCGGGTTTTTTATTGGTGGTGATTAAACGTGGGCTGGAAATAATCTCAGCTTTTGACTCTTGTTGTAGTGCCGACAATTCAAGATCAAGCAAGGTATCTGAACCCAGTTTGGCCACCTGAAACGCAATGCTTGATGCATTAGGAGATGTCGCCCCTAGATTAACGTTGAGGAAATCGTCAATCGCACTGTTCCCACCATTATCGTCATACGGCGTAATTTGCGATGGATGGTTACCCTCTATCGAGCCGCCAACTTTGAAGCTACCGTTGGTGGAAGAAACACCCCAACGCACCCCTAACTCATCAAGGTTACCCTCGGTAACGGTTACAATGCGCGCCTCTATCTGGACTTGCTTCACGGGGATGTCCAAAGATTCAATGATGCCTCGTATCACGGCAATGTTTTCTTCCAGTTCACGAATCAATAGGGAATTAGTGCGTTCATCAATGGTAATCGAGCCACGATCGGACAACATGCTCACCGCACCTTCACCGCCAATCATGTCGGCAATGTCGGTGGCTTTAGCAAAATTAATCTTGATGATTTCCGACTTAAGCTCCCCTAACTCCTCTTCCAAGCGAGATTTCTCTAACGCTTGTTGCTCTCGAAGATCGAGTTCTGCTTTTGGCGCCACCAAAATAACATTGCCATCAACGCGCTTATCTAGTCCTTTAACTTGCAAGATAATGTCGAGAACTTGCTGCCAAGGTACGCCATCTAAACGTAAAGTGAGGTTACCCGCTACTGAGTCAGACACCACGAGATTGAAATCGTTGTAGTCAGCAATCAGCTGCAGGACATTTCGTACCGGGATATCTTGGAAGTTAATCGATATCAGTTTGCCCTCTTTTTCTAAAACGCTTTTCTCTTTGGTCGCTTCATTGATAACAGGCTTGCTGATCACCACCTCTATGAAACGACCTTTTAGGTTATATTCATACTGATAGTCACCAGCGATCGTCGCCAACAGTCGTGTGCTGGACGTCTCTTTATAGACTTCAATACCTTCCACTAGGGTCGCGAAATCCTTCACATCCAAAAGATAAAGCTTATCGTCATTAACTTGAGTATTGAGTAATTCGATACTTAACCCTTCCTGAGCACGTTGAACATCCACCACAGCGGTGCTGGTTGCCAGCTCAATAATAATGACGGCGTCTTTATCTTTGTTTACCCTAAAATCAATATTCTCCAATTGATTAGGTAAGCTCTCAGCGTGACTGAGCACACTAAAGACCAACATCACAGACACAGCAAAACCTTGTAGAGCCTTGCTCACTAATCCACTTATTCCTTTAATCATATTTACATCTCATATCCACATCATGTGACATTGGTTTACTTCAGAGCCAGTCTAACGTTGCGCTTATGCCAACAACCTAAGCCATCTGGAAGAGTTTCATTAATCTGAACGTACTGGCTCGTCACTTTAGTAACTCGGCCGTTGTTTAAGCCGATAAACTGGCCTTTTTTGACGTTTACCACGTTCCCTTTGGGTGTTTGCACTACCCCAAATACACTTGTTCCGCTTCCCATGACGCCTCTTAAACGAAGCTTACTCAAAGGGTACTTCTCTAATTTCCCATTACGAGAACGCGCGCTAGGTTGCCAACAGTCCTTCTTAACTAAAGGCTGGTTTTGCACGATGGCTTCTTTAGGCAGTTCAAACGGAGGACGAAAGGCTCGCCGCTGATAAGTAGCGGCCAAAAACTCAGTCGCAGGAACCAATTGTTCCACCTCTTTTCTCGCTTTGGCCTCAACTTGCACTACAAAGTCTTCTAACGAATCTTCATTCGCTTTACAGCCCGTGAGCACAAGCAATAGTAATGTTGAATAAAACACGCTATTGGGTTTCATCATTGACCTCCGATTTAAATTGGTAGGTATAAGCTCGAACCCTGAAGTGCAGCGTGCTACTTTCTTGACTGACTCGCTGCCAATTCACGTCATCAAAGCTGATGATGCGTGGCAGCTTAGCGATGGCCGCAGAGAAATCACCAATCTCGTGGTAGTCACCCGTCAGCTCGATGTTGAGCGGTAAACGATAAAGAAACTCTTTGTTCTGCTTCTGCCCCCAGTCAATTCGCGTAAATGTCAGCTTATTATCCAATCCAAGCTCATTCACAGAGGCCAACATACTGGCGAGCTCTTTTTGAACGGGCAATTGCTCCAATAGATAGTCGTAACGGCTAGTTAGCTCATCCAACTGGCTCTGAAGCTTAGGTAAGGCCGCAACCTTATTGGCCTTTATTCTCAAGGTCGCTTTTAAGGTCTGCTCCTGTTGCTTCATCTGTTGCAGTTCATCGTCGAGCGGCAGCACATAAAGCCAAGTGCCAACACCTTGGATTAACACTATCAACACCAGAATCACGAGAAGCTGAGGCAACAATGGCCATTCGGTGATCTCATCAAGATCGAGATCTTGCAAACTCATCCTGTTTTGCCAACTAATCTTATTTTGAAGGTTAGCCATGATTCGCCCCCTTCTCTTTTATGTTCGCGGTGGTGCTCTCTGCGGTCGTGCTTTCTAAAGACACAGGGCTAAACACAAAAGAGACCTTAAAGGTCTGAAACTCTTTATTGAAGCGCTTGCGATTATGAACGATAGAGTGCATCTCGACCCCTTTCAGAGAATCTGAACGCTCGAGGTTGTCCAACATCGTAGCGAGACGAGCAGTACTGTCGCTAATGCCCGACATTTCAATCTCCTGACCATTCATCTTTATCTTGTCGACATACACACCCTCGGGAATCAGCTCCGGCATCAGGTTCATAAAGTCGGTGGTCTTGTTGCGACCAAGCTGCAACGATTCGACTACATCAAGCCTAGTCAAAATCGCTTTATGCTCCTGCTCTGCGACCTTTAATGACTGAATCTGTCGGTCGAGCTCGGCAATATATCGATTGAGGTAACTAAGACGTGCTTGCTGCTTGGCTTGTTGGTCGTAAAAATAGTGACCAACCGCCCATTGCCCTGCAAGCGCGATGATGACACCAAGAATGATCAGATGGATAAAGCGCTTCTTATGCTGAGCGCGAATCTCATCACGCCACGGCAGCAGGTTAATTTGATGCAACATGCTTTTCTCCCTGCCACTTGAGTCCACTCATCGCCATACCCGCCGCAATACCGAAATGTTGCCAGTTCGTTGGTAACCGACGTCGCTTCGCCACCTTATTCTCAAATAGAGATAAAGGGTTCAGTGACTCGCAACTCAACTGAAAATGACGTTCTAGCTCTTCGGTTACCATAGGAATGCTGGCGCCCTCGCCCATCAGCCAGATCCCTGAGATAGGTTGCTGTGCATTTCCTGATGAATAGAGCTGTAATTGACGCTTGAGCTTCTCAATCAAATTAACAATAAATTGATGTATATCTTCAGTGGTGGCGAACACACTCTCGATATCACTTGCAGCACCATGGCTACGAAGATCTTTGGTACCAAAAGCGATATCTTTATAAAACGGTGCCAAACCTTGTGGAATAATGCCTAACGACGTTTGGTCGATTCCCACATCCACCAGCAGCCAATTTTTCTTTTCGGGGTACAGGCGCGATGCCATTTGCCAGATGTTAAGCAACCCATGCGCCTGTGTGTCTACCACCACAGGTTTAAAACCAGCTTTGGTCAAAGCATCCGCTCGGCTATCCACCACTTCTTTACGAGTGGCGTATACCTGATAACTGCTTGTCGAACCTTTACCAAATCGTTTGTCTTCCAGCTTTACAAAATCTAAACTCAGCTCCTCTATCGGAAAGGGAGATTGATGAGCAAAGGTTTGATAGATCGCAAACTCCTTTTCTCTGTCTTCTAACTCACTCTCTATTTGCAGTACTTTGCTGATCACCGTGTTATCAGGTACTGAAATGGCGACGTTGCAACAGCCAAAAGGCAGCCCTTTCCTAAGTTCTTTAAGTTTCTTAACAGTTTTCTGATACTCCAAAGTATGGTTAGCTGTAAAAATGTCGTCCGAAATCGGCAGCTCTTTGTATCCCACTAGGGCATACGACTCCCCCACGGGTTTTAGTACCACGGCTTTGATGCTGTGATGATTTATATCTATACCTGTAATTAATGATGAACCCATGTGACCTAGCTCCTGAAGTGCCAAGCATTTCGTTGATTATCTAGGGGTTGTGATTATTAGTTAAATAAGCGTTAATAAACGAAAGCTAAGTTTTTAGCCTAGAGTACAAGGGTTTGCTGCTTATCAGCCTTAACTAATCAGGGATTATCCGGTGAAGTTCATAAAGCGATTATTCATATTTACATTGATTTGCATGATTCTTGGAGTCAGTACAATTTTTGGGTTTTATTATTACGTAAAACCAGAGTTGCCTGATGTTGCCACTTTGCGTGACGTGAAGCTCCAAACGCCAATGCAAGTCTTCAGTCAAGACGGTAAGTTGATCTCTCAATTTGGCGAAAAGCGTCGCAACCCAGTGACTTATGACGAGATTCCTCGCCACTTAGTTGAAGCTCTGATTGCCACCGAAGATAGCCGTTTTTACGAACACCCAGGTATTGATCCAATCGGTATCACCCGTGCAGCGCTCGTCGTCGCAATGTCGGGTTCAGCCAAACAAGGGGCGAGCACCATTACTCAGCAGCTTGCGCGTAACTTCTTCTTATCTAATGAGAAAAAGATCATGCGTAAGATTAAAGAGATCTTCATTGCGATCCACATTGAGCAACTGCTTAGCAAAGAAGAGATCATGGAGCTTTATGTAAATAAGATCTTCCTTGGTCACCGCTCGTACGGTTTTGGCGCGGCTGCGCGTGTTTATTTCGGAAAGGATCTCCCTGAGCTCACCCTGAGTGAAATTGCTACGCTGGCGGGTATGCCAAAAGCACCGTCCACGATGAACCCTATCTATTCGATTGAGCGCGCGACTCACCGTCGTAACGTGGTATTACGTCGTATGTTAGACGAGAAATACATCACTCAAGCAGAGTTCGATGAAGCTCGTAGCGAGACATTGATATCGAAATACCACGGTGCAGAGATTGAACTGAGCGCGCCGTATGTTGCTGAAGTAGCACGTGCGTGGATGGTTGAACGCTATGGCGAAGCCGCTTACACATCAGGTATGAAGGTTTACACGACCGTTGATTCGAAACTGCAAAAAGCAGCGAACCAAGCGGCGATTAAGAACCTACTTGGCTACGATGAGCGTCACGGCTACCGTGGTGCAGAAAAAGTATTGTGGCAGACGGCTCAATCAGCTTGGGATCAGGAACAAATCGTTAAACACCTTAAGTCTCAACCAACCTATGGTGACTTAGTCCCTGCGGTTGTTACCGCGGTTGATTCGAAAAGCGCTCAAGTTTGGGTTAAAAACCAAGGCGAAGGCACTATTGAGTGGCAAGGCATGAACTGGGCGCGTAAATTCCTAACGGATAATCGCCAAGGACCAGCCCCTTCTCAAGCGAAAGAGATTCTTGCTGTTGGTGAGCAAGTTTGGGTTCGCCATGAAGCAATTACAGGAGACGAAGTATCTGAAGAGCCGACAGAAGAGTCAGCAGAGGCGAAGTCAGAAACACCTGTTGAATGGCGACTAAGCCAAGTACCCAATGCGAACACTGCTTTTGTTGCAATGAACCCGAACAACGGCGCGGTATTGTCGATGGTGGGTGGCTTTAACTTTGTTCACAACAAATTCAACCGTGCGACGCAATCTATTCGTCAGGTGGGTTCTGGTATCAAACCATTTATCTACTCAGCGGCGATTGATAAAGGCTTAACGTTAGCATCACTGATCAACGATGCGCCTATCAATCAATGGGATAAGAGCCAAGGTACCGCATGGCGACCAAAGAACTCACCACCGACCTACGTGGGTCCTACGCGTTTACGTATTGGTTTAGCTCAATCTAAAAACGTAATGGCTGTGCGTGTGCTGCGTGAAGTTGGTTTAGATGATACTCGTAATTACCTAACTCGTTTTGGTTTTGATATTGACGAAGTACCGCGCTCTGAAACCATTGCTCTAGGTGCGGGTAGCTTAACGCCAATGAAAGTAGCACAAGGTTATTCAGTATTCGCTAATGGCGGCTACTACGTTGAACCTTTCTACATCAGCCGCATTGAAACACCATATGGTGAGACTGAATTTGAAGCGACACCAAAAGTGGTTTGTAAGGACAATTGCGATCATAAGGTTGCCACAGACCCAATGGCCGATGAGTTTGTGGAGCAAGATGTGGATGCCAAAGTGCAATACGCGCCTCAAGTCATCTCTGAACAGAACGCATTCCTTGTTCGTGAAATGATGTACAGCAACATCTGGGGCGGTGGTGACTGGAGTGCTGGCACAGGTTGGAATGGTACAGGTTGGCGAGCTCAGCCGTTGAAGCGTCGTGACATTGGCGGTAAAACCGGTACAACCAATGACTCGAAAGATACATGGTACAGCGGCTACGGCCCTGGCATGGTGGCAACGGTATGGGTTGGTTTTGATAACCACAACCGTAACCTAGGTCGAACTAAAGCGAACTCTAACCTTGGCAAGAGCCAGATTACAGGTGCCGAAGCGGGCGCTAAAACGGCAGAGCCTGCATGGGTTGATTTCATGGGTACGGCGTTAGCGGGCGTTCCTGCTGAGCGTAAAGAGATTCCGGAGAACATCGTTCGTGTTCGTATCGACCGTGAAACTGGCTTACTGACTAATAAGTTCGATAGCTCATCAATGTTCGAGTACTTCGAGAAAGGCACAGAGCCAACTGAGTACATCACTGAACGTTTCAATGATGACATCTACTCAACGTCATCAGGCGAAGCAGTAGAAGAGCTATTCTAGCTAGGGTTTGTTGAACTTAGTAAGATGAACCAACAAAAAAGGGTTGATATGAATTCATATCAACCCTTTTTTTATATCTACATCTGAACGAACTCCACTCTAAACTCGAGTGCTAAGCCGTTTTTTCCAATTGAGTTCGGATAGCCTCAGCCAGTTGTTCAAAACGCCCCTTTAGCGGAGAGCCCGGTCGGTAGGCAACAACAATGCGACGTGAAGGTGTTGGATTCACCGCTGGCACGTAACACACACCATCTTTTTGTTTTTCCTTTGGAACCGATAACTGAGGTAACAAGGTAATGCCCGCCCCTGCCGCTACCATGTTACGCAGCGTTTCTAAGCTGGTCGCTTTAAAGCGTTCATCATCTTTTGCACCCGCAGCAAAACAGAAGCCCAAAGCTTGATCTCGTAAGCAGTGACCATCACCCAGCGCAAGTACGGTTTGTCCATTTAATTGCAGCATATCGACAGCATCCTGCTGTGCCCATTCATGATCACACGGCACGGCAACGCTTAATGGCTCGTCATAGACATCAATCTCTTTGAACGCCGCCGTTTCATCTACCGCAGCCAGCACCAAGCAATCAAGCTTGCCATCTTCTAACTGGCTCACTAACTGATGTGTCTGCGCTTCGTGCAGGTAAAGCTCAAGGTCTGGGAAACTCTCTTTTAGATAAGGAATGATCTTAGGCAAAATGTACGGGCCAACGGTCGGGATAAAACCAATATGCATCGGCCCCGTCATCGCTTCACCGTGTCCACTTGCCATATCTTTAAACGTCTTTACCTCGTTGAGAATGCGCTTGGCTTGCTCAACAAGTTGTAAACCTGATTCTGTAAATATTACCTTCCTTGGGCTACGCTCGGTTAACTGAAGTCCAATTTCATCTTCCAGTTTGCGTATTTGACCGCTCAATGTCGGCTGACTTACAAAGCACGCTTCTGCTGCTTTTCGAAAATGTTTGTGCTCAGCGAGCGCCACCAAGTATTCAAAGTCACGAATGTTCATGCTCAGTCTCTTACCTCAGGTTTTAATAAGAACAAGGGTTTTAATAGAAACATTTAAAAGAAAAATGCTCTTGATAGAATTTACCTATCAAAACCATAACATCAAACGATTAGAGCTATCAAAGGATTTATCTAATAATGGGCTCAACGAAACGAAACAGAGCAAAGAAAAACGTTAAGCTCTGATAGAACAAAATTAAAATACTATTTAAGGAAATCAATATGTTTGCATCTAAAGAAGGTCAATCAATCCCTCAAGTAACATTCCCAACTCGCCAAGGTGATGCATGGGTTAACGTAACGACGGAAGAGCTATTCAAAGACAAGACAGTTATCGTATTCAGCCTACCAGGTGCGTTTACACCAACATGTTCTTCAAGCCACCTACCTCGTTACAACGAGCTGCACTCTGTATTCAAAGAAAACGGTGTTGATGACATCCTTTGTGTTTCTGTAAACGACACGTTCGTAATGAACGCATGGAAAGCAGACCAAGAAGCTGAAAAAATCACATTCATCCCAGATGGCAACGGTGACTTCACAGACGGCATGGGTATGCTAGTTGAGAAAAACGACATCGGCTTTGGCAAACGTTCATGGCGCTACAGCATGCTGGTTAAAAACGGCGTGGTAGAAAAAATGTTCATCGAAGAAGACGTACCAGGCGACCCGTTCAAGGTTTCTGATGCTGATACTATGCTTAACTACCTTGCTCCTGAACACAAAGAGCAAGAGTCAATCACAGTATTCACTAAGCCAGGCTGTCCTTTCTGTATGAAAGCGAAACAGAACCTAATCGACAAAGGTCTAAACTACGAAGAAGTGGTTCTAGGTAAAGACGCAACAACAGTAAGCCTACGTGCAATCTCTGGTCGCACTACCGTTCCTCAAGTATTCATCGGTGGCAAACACATCGGTGGTAGCGAAGAACTAGAAACTTTCCTAGGTTAATCACTTAGTCGCTAATAAACGCTTAGCAATTAAATAACCTAAGTAATTAAATAGCTTAGTAATACCCGCTAACCCACCCTCTTGTGGGTTAGCTATTCCAAACCACTCTTATCTGAACTTTGGAAAAAGATACAGCTTCTGACTCGCCAACTTTTAACTAACCTATAGTTAATTAAAAGAAGAGTTAGCAACAAGAAGCAGTGAGTAACAAAAAGCTGAATCACAAGCTAAACCTAATAAAACAGAATCACAAAACTGACCCACAATCCTGACTCTCAAAAAATCACCAGAGTTGGAGGGGTTCGTTCACACTAAATTTAGCCATTGCGAGAAAATTATTATGAAACAAGTCAATGTAGATGTAGCAGTTATCGGGGGCGGTACAGCAGGTCTAGGTTCTTACCGCGCTGCAAAAGCACACACTGACAGTGTCGTGATGATTGAAGGCGGCCCTTACGGTACAACCTGTGCTCGTGTTGGTTGTATGCCATCTAAACTGCTTATTGCAGCTGCAGAAAGTGTACATCACATCGAGAAAGCTCCGGCTTTTGGCGTTCACCCACAAGGTGATATCGTGATTAACGGCCGTGAAGTGATGGACCGAGTGAAATTTGAACGTGACCGTTTTGTTGGTTTTGTTTTAGAAGGTGTTGATGAAATCCCAGAGCAAGACAAGATCTCTGGCTACGCAAAGTTCTTAGACGACAACACGCTACAAATCGATGACCACACGGTTGTCAGCGCTAAGCGTATTGTTATCGCGACCGGCTCTCGCCCTGCATACCCTGCAGTTTGGAATGAACTTGGTGACCGCCTGATCATTAACGATGACGTGTTCAGCTGGGATGATTTACCAGAATCGGTTGCGGTATTTGGCCCGGGCGTTATTGGCCTAGAGCTTGGTCAGTCACTGCATCGCTTAGGTGTGAAGACCAAACTGTTCGGTTTGGGTGGTCAAGTGGGTCCAGTAACCGACCCTGAAATCATGGCGTATGCAGATAAAGCCTTCAATGAAGAGTTCTACCTAGATGCTGACGTAAAAATCGAAAGCATGAAACGTATTACTACTGAATCAGGTGAGGCGCGCGTCGAAATCCAGTTCATCAATAAGCAAGGTGAACTAGAAACCAACATCGTTGAGTATGTGCTGGCAGCAACAGGCCGTCGTCCTAACACTGATAAGCTTGGCCTAGAGAATACCTCTCTTGAGCTTGATGAGCGTGGTGTTCCAATTGCCGATCACTACACGCTACAAACATCACTGCCATCAGTATTTATTGCCGGTGATGCAAGCAACCAACTGCCTCTACTGCATGAAGCAGCAGACCAAGCACGTATTGCGGGTGATAATGCAGGTCGCTTCCCTGAGATTCGCGCAGGCTTACGCCGCTCTAAAATCTCAGCGGTATTCTCTGACCCACAAATCGCGATGGTTGGTGAAACATACAAAGAGATCATAACTCGCTTAGGCACATGTGGTTGTTTCGCAACGGGTGAAGTGTCTTTCGAGAACCAAGGTCGTTCACGAGTGATGCTACGTAACAAAGGTATTCTGCACGTTTACGGCGAGCAAGGTACCGGCCGCTTCCTTGGTGCTGAAATGATGGGACCAAACGCAGAACACTTGGCTCACCTATTAGCTTGGGCACACCAGAAAAAGATGACGGTTTCTGAAATGTTGGATATGCCATTTTACCACCCAGTAATTGAAGAAGGTGTACGAACAGCGCTACGTGACCTGAATGCGAAACTGCACCTTGGTCCGGAGATGGTGAAACACTGTCTAGATTGTGGCCCTGGTTGTTAATCTCAGGCTATCGTTAGCCATGAGCAAACGCTAGATACTAAAAAGGAAAGCCATTGGCTTTCCTTTTTGTTTTTGGCTTCGAGCATCGTCATTCCAGAGCCGAGGGACGAGGTATCTGGAATCTCTTGAAGCCATTACTTGTCGCTAAAGGCTTAGCGATTACTTCTCAGCAGCAATCACCGAGATCTCAACAAGTAACGCTTCACGAGCCATGTCGCCCGTCACACATGCGCGAGCTGGAGCGTGACCTTCTGGAACCCATGCATCCCAAACTGCATTCATTTCTTGGAAGTCTTTCATGTCTTTCAAGTAAATCGTTGCTGACAGCATGTGTTCCTTGTCGCTACCCGCTTGCTCAAGTAGGGCTTCCACTTTATCCAGCATCGTTTGTGTTTGCTCAGTGATGTCTTTGGTTGCATCAGCACACACTTGGCCACATAGGTAGATAGTGCCGTTGTGTTTAACAATACGGCTCATGCGTTGTTTGGTTTCTTGGCGCTCAATCATCGACTTTCTCTCTCTGTGTCACCGTGATCCAATATCTTGTGACGTGTTATTATCAAGGCAACAAGCATAACGCGAATCAAACCTAAGATGACATGCATTCATTGCAATAAAAGTGAAAAAATCCGTAACAAACTCGGCCGCTGCCAGCGCTGTATGAATCAGCTGATGGTGTTGTCGATTTTAAGTTGGGGAGCATGGTGGGTGTTTTTCAAAGAAGACCCAAAAACCATCAATGCCATCGCTTTGATGATGGCCGCTTTCGCATTCAGTAGCTTGCTGTCGTTACATGGGATAATGAAATTTGTCGTGCTGCCTTTAAGGAACAAAAAGCGCTAACAGAGAGACTTTGCTAGATAAGTGATAAAGACTAGATAAGCGATAAAGGCTAGATGCCCAATTAAATGACCCGACTTAGCAAGCCATCATCATTTCCCAAACAGCAGATAGAAAAAAGCCCCAGAACCAATCGATTCTAGGGCTTTCTTAGAAAATTCTAAGAAAAAGCAGTGGTACTTTAATAGACCGGACTTTTCTTAATTTGTTCCCAAAAAAGATCAATTTTTTGATCTTTTTTTTAGGGACTATAAAATCAATGCTTTATGCAACATTAACCTTAGCGATGATCTGCTCTACCAAGTTCACTTCCAAGGCCACTTCATCACACGCGTGTTGACGAGGACACTGGTCACAATCTTTCAGCACCTTCTCTGGCAGCAGAGATTTTGATGTCGGTAAGAAGTCATGCTTCATAAAGAACTCTGGAGTACGAGTCAGTACAAACACCTTCTTAATGGCCATTTGTCGTGCTTTATCAACTAAGTGCTGCACAATCGCGGTACCCTGCCCTTGACCTTGCCACCCAGCCTCAACACCGAGCGAGCGAATTTCCGCTAAACCAGAGTCATACACATAGAGTGATGCACAACCTGTCACCTCACCATGATGTTCTGCGACAGCAAACGAGCCAATATCACGCACCAGTTCATTACGAGAACGAGGTAGGTTTTCACCCATGTTCGCCCAGTAGGCCACCATGCCTTCCAACGCTTCAATATCCGTCAGACGAGCAGGACGAACCTTGACGATGGAAGTGTCACGCTGTGATAAACGCTTCTCAGCTTGGTCAACCGCGTAAGCCACTTGCTGTGGTGATACACCGCCTAGCGCGCTACGTTTTTCGAGACACGATTCAATAGTCAAGATGTCATACACATCCTCTTCAATCACCTCAGAGAACTCTTTCATCTCTGCGATGGTTAACTCTTCTAATGCGCAGCCTTTAGCAATCGCCGCCACTACCGTCACACCAACAATATGGTGAGCTTCACGGAAAGGAATGCCTTTCGCTACTAGGTAATCAGCCAGTTCGGTTGAGTTCGCGTAGCCTTGTTTCGCTGCTTCAAGTGTACGTTCGCCATTCACTTTAATGCCATCAAAACAAAGAGCAGCCATTTCCATACAATCATTCCAAGTGTCTAAAGCGTCGAACAGACCTTCTTTATCTTCTTGCATGTCTTTGTTGTACGCCAAAGGCAGGGCTTTCACTGTCATCATCATTGCGGCTAATGAACCATAAACACGGCCAGTTTTGCCACGGATAAGTTCGAGCGCATCCGGGTTTTTCTTTTGTGGCATCAGAGATGAACCTGACGTCACGGTATCCGCTAACTCGATGAAGTTCGATTCACCTGAGTTGTAGAAAATCATATCTTCTGCAAGACGTGAAAGGTGAAGCATTGAAATAGAAGCGATCGACATCAGCTCCATCACATGATCACGGTCAGAAACTGAATCTAGAGAGTTGCGCGTAGCACGACGGAAACCTAAGTTGTGAGCTAACTCTTCACGGTCCATCGGGTAAGCAGTTCCTGCAAGGGCACCAGAACCCAGCGGACATGTATCTAGACGCTTAATCGCATCATTCAAACGTGAGTAATCACGCTCAAGCATTTCTACGTAAGCCAAACACCAGTGAGCAAAAGTTACCGGCTGAGCACGTTGTAAGTGAGTGTAGCCAGGAAGCACGGTTTCTTGATGCTGAGAAGCAACATTCACCATTTGGCTTTGCAGGCGATCAAGCGCGAGTAGCAGTTGGTTACCTTGTTGACGACACCATAGTTTAAGGTCGGTCGCCACTTGGTCATTACGAGAACGGCCAGTGTGAAGTTTTTTGCCCAAATCACCGACTTTACCGATAAGTTGTTGCTCAACCCAGCTGTGAATATCTTCTGCATCAGAACGTAAGATCTGTTCAGGGTCTTCCATCACTTCGAGTTTTAGCTCGTTCAGTGCAAGCTCTAGTCTTTGCTGCTCTTCTTCTGTTAGAACGTTGACCGATTGTAGAGCCTTTGACCAGGCAATAGAGCCCACAATGTCTTGCTCAGCCAATCGGTAATCAAAACGAAGAGAATCGTTAAAATCTTTGAACCGGGTGTCTGCTGCTTGGGTAAATCTACCGCCCCATAATGCCATTGTGTATCTCCTAATTGCACAGTGCTCACTGTTTTTTGCAAATGATAATTCTGATTAAGATTCAGTATTTTTCTGATGGTTTAAACTTACGGCAATTCAAAATGAAAATAAAGTATTAATTCATTATTTTCACATATTTATTCACCAAGAACTCAATCCGTTGATTATTTTCAGCGTGGAGCGCGAATTATATGCCATTCGACAGTAAAAACCGAAGCTGATTTATTAAACAAACAGAAAGCAAAAAGCCCACTCACTAATCAATAGTAAATGGGCTTTGCATAATGATGTCTGTTTACTGGCCTTCAACCTTCGCTAAAGGCTAGCTCACTAACTCATTGTTCGGATTACTTTTGGCTATTCAGAGCACGGATACGGCTTGATAGCGAGTAAAGACGGATAAAACCTTCAGCGTGGCTTTGGTCGTAAACTTCATCTTCGCCAAAGGTTGCAAACTCTTCTGAGTACAGGCTGTTGTCAGAACGCTTCTGAGTCACGGTTGCATGGCCTTTGTAAAGTTTGATAACCACTTCACCATTCACGTCTTGTGCTAGCTCATCTGTTGCTGCAAGAATTGACTTACATAGCGGAGTGAACCAACGGCCGTCATATACAAGGTGAGAAGCCTTAACACCCAGCTCTTCACGGAATTCGAATGCCGCTTTATCAAGAACCAATTGCTCGACTGCACGTAGTGCTTCCATCATGATTGTGCCACCTGGAGTTTCGTAACAACCACGAGACTTCATACCAACAAGACGGTTCTCTACGATATCGATACGACCAACACCGTGTTTAGCACCCTTCTCGTTTAGGTAAACCAGCGCGTTGTATGGCGTCATTGTTTCGCCATCAACCGCAACCACTTCACCTTTTTCAACTTTAAGCGTCACTGTTTCAGATTCGTTTGGCGCTTGCTCTGGGTCTACAGTCCAAGCCCAGCAATCTTCATCAGGTGCGTTCCATGTGTTTTCTAGAACACCACCTTCTGTAGAGATATGCCATGCGTTTGCATCACGCGAGTAAATCTTGGTAAGAGAAGCCGTACAAGGGATGTTACGCTCAGCTAGGTAGTCTAGACACTCTTCACGGCTCACTAGATCCCATTCACGCCAAGGTGCAATTACGTGTAGGTCTGGTGCTAGTGCAGCAAATGCACCTTCAAAACGAACTTGGTCATTACCCTTACCTGTACAACCGTGACATAGAGCGTCTGCACCTACTTTACGTGCAACTTCAACCTGTGCTTTCGCAATGATTGGACGAGCCATTGATGTACCTAGAAGGTATTTACCTTCGTAGTAAGCGCCAGTTTTTAGCGTTGGGTAGATGTAATCTGCCACCATCTCTTCTTTAAGGTCAGCGATGTAACACTCAGACGCACCAGAAGCTTTTGCTTTCTCTTCGATTCCAATCAGCTCTTCATCGCCTTGGCCTACATCAGCAACAAATGCGATAACTTCGCAGTCATAGTTCTCTTTCAACCATGGGATGATTACTGATGTGTCTAGACCGCCAGAGTAGGCTACTACAACTTTCTTTACGTTAACTTTGCTCATTTTCTTTCTCCTAGTTTCCATACTGCACATGGCGGTCAGCGTTGGAAATCACTTTAATAATTATATATTTAATTTATTTATCTAAATTCTTTAGTAGTCACTCGTAGTGAGGTCTACTGAGGTAAAAACTGTGTTCCTATGCTCTTACCTGCAAAAAGTTGTGTCAGCTTGTCTGGGTATCGCCAGGTTGCAACTTCAATTGGTCGTCCTAGGTCATTAGCCGCTTCTAGTGCAGCTTGTACTTTCACGATCATGCCATCGGTAATCACTTTACCTTTAATAAGGTCATCGGCTTGTTGCTGATTAAGGCTTGGAATCAGGTGGCCTTTACCATCTAACACACCACTGACATCAGAAAGCAGTACCAGTTCAGCATCAAGCGCGCCAGCTACAGCAACCGCAGCTTGGTCTGCATTAACGTTCATCAGTTGGCCTTGCTCAGTCAAACCAATCGAGCTAATGATTGGCAGTGCACCAGCATTAAGAATCGCTTGCAGGACGGTTGAGTCGCCCGGCTCAGCTTTACCTACTGCACCCAATTCAGGGTTTAGTTCGCTGACTTTACATAGACCACCATCTGCTAGGCTCAAACCAACGGCGTTGATGCCGTCTTTAATCGCCTGACCTTGAAGCAATTTGTTGGCCGTGCCCGCTAGCGCACCAGCGATCAAAGGAATCTGATCATAAGGAGTAACACGTAGCCCTTCTTTCTTAACGGTTTCAAGGTTCAACTTATTCATCAAATCATCAACAAGGTAACCACCGCCGTGAACAATCACGATTGGTCGCTGTGCCTGCTGTTGGTAAGCTGAAATCGCACCAAATAACTTGCTAAGTGTTTCACCACAAGATAGCGCAGCGCCACCTAACTTTATGATTAATGGTTGATTATTAAGGCTCATATCTAGATTTCCTTACACTAACGCAGTTAATGGTGCAAAACCATAACGTAAATTTAAACACTGCATCGCTTGACTAGATGCACCCTTTAATAAGTTATCAATCGCTGAAACAACGATGATGTGCTGACCTTGTACCTTCCAGCCTAAATCGCAGAAAGGTGTTTGTTCTACATCTTGAATTCTTGGCAATGTCTCTTCGAGTAATCTCACAGCTGGTTTACCTTGATAAGCTTGCTCGAAGGCCTCTTGTATCTGTTGTTCTGTCACACCGTCAGCCAGTTTCATGGTAATGGTCGCTAAAATGCCACGCTTAAAGTTGCCTAGGTGCGGGGTGAAAATCACATCACATCCTAGATGTGCAGCCATTTCAGGTTGATGACGGTGGTTGAATACACCATAAGCTTGCAGGCTTACTTCGCAGAAGCTGTTGACCATACTCGCCTTGCGGCCTGCTCCAGTGACACCACTGGTCGCGTTAATCACCGGCCATTGATTCTCATCCAGTAGCTTCGCTTCAACCAAAGGCTTAATCGCCAGTTGTGATGCCGTTGGGTAACAACCCGCGACGGCGACAAGTTGAGCCTCTTTGATTTCTTGTTCGTTCCATTCAGCTAAACCGTAAGCCGCTTTGTCTAGCCATTGTTCGTGTTGATGTTCAAAACCGTAAAACTCTTGATAGAAGTTTTCGCCTTTAACTCTGAATGCACCCGATAGGTCGAACACTTGGCAATCGTTCTCAAGGAAGATTGGCGCTAGGTCGTGACTTACCTCGTGTGCAGTGGCTAAGAAAATCACATCAGACTGTTTAGCCACTTCTTCCGGATTTGTTAAAGGTTGCACTGGCATATCAATCAGGCCAGCTAACTTACCGTGCAGTGCAGCGATAGGTTTGCCTGCGTCTACACTATTGGCTGAGACATATAAACCTGATAGCGTGAGCTCAGGGTGTCTGTTTATCATTAGAGCCAGTTCTGCTCCTGTGTAGCCGCTTGCGCCAATGATCGTGGTTTTCAACATCTCAACACATCCATTCTTGAGGTAAGTTACATTTCAAATTTGACTATTCATACTTAATTTTTAGCTTTATTTGATTTCTTATGCATTAAATATGATTTAATATGTGTTTTACCGACTTATGGTTTTCCTGTCAATAGTAGAAGTGAAGTTATTATGCAATTACCGAGTTTTCTTGAGGTCTATAAAGGCCTAATTTCCACCGACTCCATTAGCTCAACCGATCCAAGCTGGGATCATGGCAACGAGAAAGTGATCGAAAAAATGGCTCAATGGTTTAAAGACGTAGGCTTTAGTGTTGAGGTGGTAGAGGTCGAACCCGGCAAGCATAATATGGTCGCAAAGATGGGTTCTGGCGAAGGGGGCTTACTGCTTGCAGGACACAGCGATACGGTGCCATTCGATGAAGGACGTTGGAATTTCGATCCTCACGCACTCACAGAACACAACAACCGCTTCTACGGATTAGGCACCGCCGATATGAAAGGCTTTTTCGCTTTCGTTTATGAAGCCGCGAAGAAGATGGATTGGAGCAAACAGACCAAGCCGCTTTATGTATTAGCAACCTGTGATGAAGAAACCACTATGTTGGGTGCGCGTCACTTCACTGAGAATGCACCATTTAAACCGGACTACTGCATCATTGGTGAGCCAACCAGCCTTGTGCCGATTCGTGGTCATAAAGGCCATGTCGCTAATGCTGTGCGAGTAACGGGTAAGTCAGGCCACTCTTCTGATCCGGCATTAGGCGTTAACGCCATCGAGATCATGCATGAAGTGCTGTTTGCTTTAATGCAGCTGCGTGACAAGTTAGTCAAAGAGTATCATCACCCGGGTTTCGCGATTCCAAGCCCTACTCTAAATCTTGGGCATATTCACGGAGGAGATAGCGCTAACCGTATCTGTGGCTGCTGTGAACTACACTATGACGTTCGTCCTTTGCCCGGTATTAGCTTAGATGGCTTAGATAACATGCTGCGCAGCGCACTTAAAGAAGTGGAAGCAAAATGGCCGGGCAGAATTGAAATTACTCCCCTGCATGAGCCAATCCCAGGCTATGAGTGCCAGCACGACCATCCATTTATCGGTGGCATGGAATCAGTTTGTGAGATTGAATCGCAAACCGTGAACTACTGTACTGAAGCACCTTTCCTTCAAGAGTTATGTCCAACCTTGGTGTTAGGTCCAGGCTCAATTGACCAAGCTCACCAACCGGATGAGTTCTTAAGCTTCGATTTTATTGACCCAACAATTGATGTTCTGAGTAAATCGATCCGTAAATATTGTTTTTAGTTATTACTTCCCTTCCAATATTTTCGTATATGAGCCACCCAAAAAGGTGGCTTTTATTCTGTTATCCCTGACACAGCCTGATCTTGTAATTAAATTTCACTTTTTCTCTAAGTTTTGAAAAATTTACTTCTCCCGCATTTTTAAACCTAATAATTGCAAACTTAGAATGCTTTATTTGACTAGATACAGCACTTTTCGCTAGATTGTGTACTTAACAAGGAACAATGGATGTAATTTTTTTACGAGGCAGGATGACAATGAACGAGAAATACGCCGCTCTCAAGAGTAACGTAAGCATGCTGGGACGCTTGCTAGGTAACACAATCCAAGATGCACATGGTGACGTTATCTTAGAGAAAGTGGAGACTATCCGTAAACTTTCCAAATCCGCCCGCGCAGGCAACAAAGCTGACCGTGACAGCCTAGTTGAAGAAATCAAAAACCTGCCGAACGAACAACTCACTCCTGTTGCTCGTGCATTTAACCAATTTCTCAACCTCACCAACATGGCAGAGCAATACCACACCATCTCTCGCCACTGTGAGGAGCATGTTTGCGAACCAGACGTGCTGCAATCTCTATTTTCTAAACTAAATCAAAATGACATCAGCAAGCTAGACGCGGCTCAAGCCGTTCGCGACCTGAACATTGAACTCGTTTTGACCGCTCACCCAACAGAAATCACTCGTCGAACCATGATCAACAAGCTGGTTAAGATCAACGAGTGTCTGTCTAAATTAGAATTAAGCGACCTATCACACAAAGAACGCGTGAAAACCGAACGTCGCCTAGAGCAGCTTATCGCTCAAGGTTGGCACTCTGATGTGATTCGTCAGCAACGCCCGACACCACTTGATGAAGCTAAGTGGGGCTTTGCGGTTGTAGAAAACTCTCTATGGGAAGCCGTGCCTGATTTCCTACGTGATATGGATGGCCGACTAAAAGGTTACCTTGGTGAAGGCCTACCAATCGATGCGCGCCCAGTTCACTTCTCATCTTGGATGGGTGGCGACCGCGATGGTAACCCATTCGTAACGCACACCATCACCAAAGAAGTACTGCGCCTATCTCGCTGGAAAGCCGCTGATCTTTACCTAGGTGATGTGAACGAGCTGATTACCGAACTGTCGATGACGAAGTGTAATGATGCCGTTCGTGAATTGGCTGGCGATGAGCACGAAGCTTACCGTGCAATCCTTAAGAGCCTACGTACTCTGCTGAACAACACGCTAGAAGTGCTTGATGCAAAACTGCACGACGCAGAAGTACCGAAGAAAGAAACACTACAGAATATCGACCAACTTTGGACACCGCTTTACGCGTGTTACCAATCGCTGCACGAATGTGGCATGGGCGTCATCGCAGACGGTTCTCTACTTGATACCCTGCGCCGCCTAAAAGCATTCGGTGTGCACTTGGTTCGTCTCGATGTTCGTCAAGAAAGTACACGTCACTCAGATGTCCTATCTGAACTGACTCGCTACCTAGGCATTGGCGATTACGACCAGTGGAGCGAGCAAGACAAGATTGCTTTCTTAACCAATGAATTAAGCTCAAAACGGCCACTGCTACCGCGCGACTGGGAGCCATCTGAACAAGTAAAAGAGGTTTTAGACACTTGTAAGGTCGTTGCTGCTCAACCTCGCGAAGCCTTTGGTGCTTACGTAATTTCTATGGCTCGTACAGCATCGGATGTGCTGGCTGTTCACTTGCTACTGCAAGAATGTGGTTGCCCGTACCGCATGGACGTATGTCCATTGTTCGAAACGCTGGACGACTTGAACAACTCAGAAGCAGTAATGAAACAGCTAATGAGCATCGATTTGTACCGTGGCTTTATCCAGAACCACCAAATGGTGATGATCGGATATTCTGACTCAGCAAAAGATGCTGGCGTAATGTCTGCAGGTTGGGCGCAATACGACGCAATGGACAAGCTGGTTAAGGTTTGTGAAGAAGAAGGCATTGAACTGACTCTATTCCACGGTCGTGGCGGTACAGTTGGTCGTGGTGGAGCGCCAGCGCACGCTGCACTTCTTTCTCAGCCACCTAAGAGTTTAAAAGGCGGCTTACGTGTAACAGAGCAAGGCGAAATGATCCGCTTTAAACTTGGCTTGCCAGATGTTGCCGTAAACAGTTTCAACCTATACGCAAGTGCGATTCTAGAAGCAAACCTTCTGCCGCCACCTGAGCCAAAGCAAGAGTGGCGCGATCTAATGGAAGTGCTTTCTCAAGTTTCTTGTGAGGCTTACCGCAACGTGGTTCGTGGCGAAGAGAAATTTGTACCTTACTTCCGTCAAGCGACACCGGAGCTAGAGCTCGGCAAACTGCCACTCGGTTCTCGCCCAGCAAAACGTAACCCGAACGGTGGCGTAGAAAGCTTACGTGCGATTCCATGGATCTTCTCTTGGAGCCAAAACCGCTTGGTACTTCCAGCTTGGTTAGGTGCAGGTGAAGCAATCCAATACTCAGTCGATCAAGGCCATCAAGCGCTACTTGAAGAGATGTGCCGTGAATGGCCATTCTTCTCTACTCGTCTAGGTATGTTGGAAATGGTGTACTCGAAGTGCAACATGGAGATTGCGAAGTACTACGACCAACGCCTTGTTGATAAAGAACTGCTGCCGTTAGGTGAGTTACTGCGTGAACAGCTGCAAAAAGACATCAAAGCGGTACTAAATGTAGAGAACAACGAGAACCTGATGCAGAGTGACCCTTGGGGACTTGAGTCAATTCGTCTACGTAACATCTATGTTGAGCCACTAAACATGCTTCAAGCGGAACTGCTTTACCGTACTCGTAAGTGTGAAACACCACCAGCAGAGCTAGAAGAAGCACTAATGGTGACGATTGCAGGTATTGCAGCAGGTATGCGAAATACTGGTTAATTAGTGATTCCTACTATAACTTAATCAGCATTTACATCTACAAAAAGAACAAAAGGTCGCCATGTGCGGCCTTTTTATTTCACCAGATAACCACTAGTAAGTATTTTGTCAGTTTTTTGGGTTATTTTGTCCATGTATTCTACTTTATGCTTATTATTTAGATATACTACTGCTCCGCTGCGGAAACACTCCAAAAAAATAATCTGCAGCAACTTGACCTATAAACTGGTCAACCTAGGTGATAAACGGCTTTGTAAGGTGACATAACCAACCGCCGAGTTGGTGCTACTTAGACATAACCAATATAACGTGCCATTAGAAGCACACTTGTTGTCTAAGTATTTGTTTACTGTTTACCATTTGGATTTCAGACATGTCATTACCACACGTAATTCTAACCGTTTTAAGTACACGCGATGCTACTGGTTACGATATCACAAAAGAATTCTCTTCAAGCATTGGTTACTTCTGGAAAGCTAGCCACCAACAAGTTTACCGCGAGCTAAATAAAATGGCTCAGAACGACCAGGTAACTTGCGTGCTTGAGCCTCAAGAAGGCAAACCTGATCGTAAAGTTTACTCTATCACTGACGCAGGCCGTGGCGCGCTAGGTGAATGGTTTGAACAACCAACTGCACACCCAACCGTTCGTGACGAGTTCTCAGCTAAGCTAATGGCTTGTGCTGTACAACCTGCTGACGCTTACCGTGTACAACTTGCTGAGCTAGTTGAAGAGTCTCGCAAACTGGTTTCTCACTACAAAGAAATCGAAGCGGCTTACTACGCAACGCCATCTACACTAGACAAGCAAGCACGCCTAGAGCGTCTAACTCTTCGTCGTAACCTACTTATCCGTGAAGCATGGATTGTATGGGCGGACGAAGTACTGCTTGAACTTGGTGCTCTTGCTTAAGTTAAGCTAGACGCTAGAAAAGCAAAAGGCTTGAACTCTTAGAGTCCAAGCCTTTTTTTTATCTATCGGATTTGAGATTTACAGCAAATAGCGCTTTAACAAGGCTGAAGCTTAATTACAGCGCAGCAACTTGTGGGCGAACACCTAGGGTATGGCAAAGTGCGTAGGTCATTTCTGCACGGTTTAGCGTGTAGAAGTGGAAGTCTTTCACACCTTCACGGCTCAGCGTACGAACCATATCGATCGCTTGGCTCGCACCGACTAACTGGCGAGTCGTTGGATCATCATCCAAGCCTTCGAATTGCTTCGCCATCCAGCCCGGTACTTTTACGTTATTCATCGCAGCGAAACGAGACGCTTGTTTGAAGTTAGAAACAGGCAAGATGCCCGGAACAATCTCAACATCAACACCAGCCGCCACACAACGGTCACGAAAACGTAGGTAGCTTTCTACATCGAAGAAGAACTGAGTGATGGCACGGTTAGCACCGGCATCCACTTTGCGTTTTAGGTTAATTAGATCAGATTGAGCGCTTTTTGCTTCAGGGTGAACCTCAGGGAATGCCGCTACTGAAATATCAAAGTCATGGCGAGATTTAAGCAGCTCGACTAAATCAGACGCGTACATCTCTGGCGCACCGCCGCCTGCTGGAATGTCACCACGCAACGCAACAATGCTTTCAATGCCATTTGCCCAGTAGTCGTCAGCAATTTGAATCAGCTCGTCGCGGCTCGCATCAATACATGTAAGGTGTGGTGCTGCCACTAGGCCAGTTTGGTTCTTAATTTCTTTAATGATTGAGTGGGTACGGTCACGTTCACCCGAGTTTGCACCGTAAGTTACCGATACAAATTTTGGTTGAAGTGTTTTAAGACGGTGAACAGAGTTCCACAAGGTCTCTTCCATCTTCTCACTGCTTGGTGGAAAAAACTCAAATGACACATTGATGTTGTCAGAAAGCTCAGCGATATTCTGATTTAAAGCGTCGATATGACTAGCGTGTGTGTATCCCATCTTACTCTCCCTGTGGCAAAAGCAACCACTAAAACTCAAATCCTTAAACGACGTTTAGACGTCTATATGTCTGTAGAATGTATTGAATACGATTTAATGTCAACAGATCCATTATGAATTTTTCTCAAGTAGATCGTGAGTAAAACTCAAGTCGTTAGATGGGTCGAAAAGCAGAAATAATGTAGAAAAAAGGCTGAGAAACACATCGTGCTTTCAGCCTTATTTATCTTAGTGAATAGTATGCCATTTAGACACTAAACCAACCGATCTGAAAATCAAAACAGGCTAGACATTCTGTTTAAGTCAGATTGAATTGCACCAGCAGTGACTTCACGCCCTGCACCTGGGCCGCGAATAACCAATGGATTATCTTTGTACCATTTGCTCTCAATCGCAAAGATATTATCGCAGGGCAGTAAGTTCGCCAGTGCGTGCTCTTTCGATAGTGCTTCAACGCCTACGGTTGCTTTACCATTCTTCTCCAAACGCGCTACGTAACGTAGAACCTTTTGTTGAGAGTGCGCTTTTTCCAAACGCTCAGCCAACTCTTCGCTTAGAACAGAAGCTTTATCGAAGAAGTCATCCACTGATAGCTCTTGCAGCTCTGCAGGTACGAGCGATTCCACTTTGACGTTTTCAGGTTCGATATCCAAACCCGATTCACGCGCTAGAATCACCAGCTTACGCATGACATCTGAGCCATCAAGGTCAGCTCTTGGGTCTGGTTCAGTCAGTCCTTGTTGCCACGCTAAGTCGACTAACTCGCTGAATGGCACTGTGCCATCAAACTGTTGAAACAACCAAGACAAAGTGCCAGAGAAAATACCAGACAGAGCAATGATATCGTCACCGCTCTCACGCAGGTCTCGCACAGTGTGGTTGATAGGTAAACCAGCACCCACTGTCGCGTTGTACAGCCAATGACGGCTGATCTTAGCGAAAGCATCTTGTACCTGATGGTAATACTCGCTTGATGCAGAGCCAGCCACCTTGTTAGCCGAGATCAGGTGGATACCTTGTTGTGCAATTTGCAGGTACTTTGCAGCAAGCACAGGGCTTGCAGTTACATCGAGTACTACTGCTTCATCGTAACCCTGAATAGAACCTAAACGCTCTAGCCAGTCGTTACCATTGTTAGCAATCGCTTCATCATCAAAACGTTTACCAACTGAAGTCGCATCAATGCCTTGATCATCGAACCAATAGGTTTGGCTATCAACCACCGCAACCAATTCAAAGTTCATCCCACGACGCTTTTCAAGTTCCGCTTTTTGCTCGGAAAACAGGCTTAACCAACTTGAGCCAATATTGCCCTTACCACACAAGGCAATCGCCACACGCTTCTGAGCTTGGAACAGTTGAGAGTGAATGCCTTTCACAAGGCTTGATGTTTCACTCTTACGAATCACAGCCACCAAGCTTAAGCCTGAGTTCGCTTCTGAGATAAACTCCACTGGCGAGCTCTTGAGCTGCTGGTAGAAGCCGTAGCAATGGTTCGGGTTCTTAGTCACACCCGCCCCCACTGCAGCAATCAGAGAAAAACCTTCTTTCAGTTTAATCTCAGCTTCAATCGCGTGGTCTTGTAGATATTCCAGAGCGCCACCAGCAATCTCTTCTGTGTAAGCAAGACGCAAGCAGTGTTGATCGGGTTCTAATTCATAAGCAAGCGGCTCTAATTGAGCACGCTTAAGCCCTTCAAGGACTTCACTCTCCAGACGGTCGAAATCATGGCCGTGACCAAAAGTCAGTTGCACGATAAGAACTTCATCCAAAGAGGTAATGATTTTTGCACCACGCCCCGATGCCAGTACTCGCTCTATCTGTGTAGAGCCCGCCTCCGGCTGGTAGCTGCAGCGCAAGCTGAGATCCATAGCACTTTGAGCGACAGGCTGTAGCGTTCGGCTGTGTAGCACTGGAGCCGCAAGACGAGCTAATTCACTGGCTTCATCAAGGCGAAGCAGAGGTAATAAACACGCATCCGAAACCAAACGAGGGTCTGCGCTGTAAACGCCCGCCACATCACTCCAAATCGTCACGCGTTCAACTTCAGCCAAAGCACCAATCACGGTTGCTGAGTAATCCGAACCGTTACGACCAAGCAGCACCGTTTCGCCTTCGCAGTTCTGAGCCATAAAGCCAGTAATTACCACGCGGCAATGTGCATGCTGCGCCAAGGCTTCTTTAATCAGAGGATAAGAGCGTGCGCGGTCAACTTCAGGTTGAGCACCCGCTTCTGCACGTAAAAAGGCACGCGCATCTTGAGCAACTGCTTGTAAGTCATGCTGGCACAACAACGTCGCCAACAAACGTGAAGACCAAACCTCACCATGACCCAGTACTTGTGCTTTTTGTGCTTCACTCAAGGGAGCTGTAAGCTCACCCAAAGCGGTAAATTCTTGTTGAATGGTTGCCGTTAGTTGCGAGGCAGCTTCACCTTCAAGCAGAGCCTCAATCAGTTCAAGTTGAAACTGACGAAGGGTTTGCAGGCATTCATGAGCAATACGACCATCTTTGTCGAGCGCTTCGACAAACTCAATTAAGCGGTTGGTTGTTTTGCCTGCGGCCGATACCACCACCAAGTCCGTCGCTGATGAATATTCTCTAAGAATGTTGACCACGCGTTGGTAACACTCAGGGTTCGCTAAACTGCTGCCACCAAATTTATGTAGCTGGCGAAAGGTTGCCATTATTAAACCTCCCCTTCAGCAATAAAGCGTTGTGTTTTTTCAAACGCTTGCTTGAGATCGTCGATTAGGTCTTCCGCATCTTCAAGGCCAACAGAAAGGCGCAGTAGTTGTTGAGAAACACCCGCTTCTGCCAATGCTTCTTCGCCCATCGCACGGTGAGTCATCGACGCAGGGTGACAAATCAGGCTTTCAACCCCACCCAGTGATTCAGCCAAAGAAAATAGCTCTAACTTATCTACAAAATATTTAAGTGCTTCAAAAGAGCCCGCAAACTCAAAGCTCAACATGGAACCAAAGCCCAACTGCTGTTTCTTCGCGATCTCGTGACCCGGGTGTTCAGGAAGGCTTGGGTGGTAAATAGTGCCCACCAGATCTTGTTGTTGCAGAGCCGTCAGAATTTCACGTGAACTCTCTTCGTGAACACGCATACGCGCACCTAGCGTACGAATACCACGTAGAGTCATGTAACTATCAAATGGTGTGCCGGTCGCACCAATACAGTTGCCCCACCATGCTAGCTCTTCAGCGTGCTCTTCAGTTTTCGTCACGACAACGCCACCAATAACATCTGAGTGTCCGTTGATGTATTTGGTGGTTGAGTGGATAACAAAATCAGCACCCAGCTCTAAAGGCTTTTGGAACACAGGCGTCAAAAATGTGTTATCGACAGCAACCAGAGCACCAACCTCTTTCGCTTTACGGCAAGTCTCTGCAATATCAACCACACGAACCAACGGGTTCGATGGCGTTTCTATTAAGATCAACTTTGGCTTGAGCGCGATCGCCGCATCCAACGCTGCTTGATCCGATTGATCAACGAACAAAACTTTGAAGTCACCTTTTAACGAGCGGGTATTAAACAGGCGGTAAGTACCACCGTAGCAGTCGTGTGGTGCGATAATAAGATCATCGCCACCTAAGAAAGCCGAAACCCATAAGTTAAGCGCCGAAGTACCGCAGTTAGTCACCACTGCACCTTTGCCAGACTCAAGCTCAAACAATGCCGTTTCTAATAAACCACGATTTGGGTTACCAGAACGGGTGTAATCGTACTTTGGCACTTCACCAAAAGCGGGAAACCCATAGTTAGTCGAAAGATAAATAGGTGGGACAACGGCATGGTGTTGCGTGTCTGACTCGATACCAGTACGTACTGCGATTGTTGCTGGCTTCCGGCTGCTCATAGGTGCTTCCTTACAAGTTTTGCGTCTGAGAATCACAGCGGCTTGTCGGCATTCTGCGGCTGTGTTAGATATATGTTATTCACTTTACTTTCATAAATGTGAGACGTCAACACTTCTGGACGTCTATATGTCTTTGCTTATGGCAGTAAATCCCGCTAAAATCACCACTATTAATTTATTCTAACAACTAAAGTGATGAAGGTACGCAATGGCCGACTGGAATGGTGAATACATAAGCCCATATGCTGAGCATGGAAAGAAAAGCGAACAAGTAAAAAAAATTACAGTTTCTATCCCTCTAAAAGTGTTAAAGGTTCTTACTGACGAGCGCACTCGCCGCCAGATTAATAACCTACGCCATGCAACAAACAGTGAGCTACTGTGCGAAGCCTTTCTACATGCGTACACAGGCCAACCACTGCCAACGGATGAAGATCTCCGTAAAGACCGTCCAGACGACATCCCGACTGAAGTGAAAAAGCTGATGACAGAGATGGGTATCGAATTCGAAGCGTTTGACGAAGAATAAAAACTACTCAGTCACTGCCTTCAATATTGATTCGCTATAGCTGAACCTTATTTGTCACATCACCCACTACGTTATCGGTAGCTGCTCTGTGAATGATAGACATAAAAAAAACCGACTCTTATGAGTCGGTTTTTTATTATTCTTTTTCGCTCAATAGAGCAACAGCTATTACGCTATTACGCTATTACGCTATTAAGGCATTAAGCCATATAGTTAGCAGGCATCTCAATACGAGCTACGCCAGATTCAACGGCCGCTACTGCAACCGCTTTTGCTACGCGAGGAAGTAGACGTGGATCCATTGGCTTAGGAATGATGTAGCCTTTACCAAACTCCAGTGCAGTCTCACCTGCAGCAGCGAGTACTTCAGCCGGAACTTCTTCTTTCGCTAGTTCACGAATCGCTTTAACCGCAGCCAGCTTCATCTCATCATTGATTTCGCTCGCACGTACATCAAGCGCACCACGGAAAATGAATGGGAAGCAAAGTACGTTGTTTACTTGGTTCGGGTAATCGCTACGGCCTGTACCCATGATAAGGTCAGAACGAACTTCATGAGCAAGCTCTGGCTTGATCTCTGGATCTGGGTTTGAACATGCAAACACAACAGGCTTATCAGCCATCAGCGTGAGTGCTTTAGCTGGTAGCAGGTTAGGACCCGATACGCCCAAGAACAGGTCAGCGCCTTCAATAACATCTTCAAGCGTGCGCTTGTCCGTGTTATTTGCGAATAGCGCTTTGTATTCATTCAAGTCTTCACGACGAGTGTGGATTACACCTTTACGGTCAAGCATGTAGATCTTCTCACGCTGAGCGCCACACTTAATCAGCAGTTCCATACAAGCAACCGCCGCTGCGCCAGCACCTAAACAAACGATCTTACACTCTTCAAGCTTCTTACCTTGAAGCTCAATCGCGTTCAGCATACCTGCAGCCGTTACAATCGCTGTACCGTGTTGGTCATCATGGAAAACAGGGACATCACAACGCTCAATCAGGCGACGCTCAATCTCAAAACAGTCAGGTGCTTTGATGTCTTCTAGGTTAATACCACCGAATGTATCTGCGATATTCGCAACCGTATCAATGAACTCATCGATTGTGCGGTGTTTTACTTCAATATCGATAGAATCTAAACCAGCAAAACGCTTAAACAGTAGCGCTTTACCTTCCATAACAGGTTTAGAAGCAATAGGGCCAAGGTTACCTAGGCCAAGAATCGCTGTACCGTTAGAGATAACTGCAACCATGTTGCCTTTACCTGTGTACTTATAAACGTTATCAACGTTCTGTGCGATCTCGCGAACAGGCTCAGCCACGCCTGGGCTGTATGCAAGTGCTAGGTCTTCTGCAGAGTTTGCAGGCTTCGTCAGTTCTACGGCAATTTTGCCTGGGATTGGGAACTCATGGTAATCAAGAGCTTGCTGACGGAATTGTTCTTGAGGCGATAACGCTTGAGAGGATTGATCTTGGCGGCTGTCTTCAGACATAGGTGTAGGTTCCTAGGATATTATTATTTGGGGGATCTTGTTCATGTTAATAGATGTACTTCAAAGTTCCTAGGTGGTTAAAGCCTCTGTCTCATTAAAAAACGAGATTTCACTACTAATAAGACCAGTGAGCAGTTGAAATTACTGTCGCTTGTTGAACTTTCGAGCGGATTTCAAGAATGGAGTGTGGGATGTAAGTTATGAAACAAAATTCAAGCGGGTTGCCTGTCGTTTTCGAGACGTTGATGGCTGAATAAGATTCAGCGTTTTCTTAAATTTCAGGCAACAAAAAAGGACACCGAAGTGTCCTTTTTATGTCTAAATAGCGAGAATTACTTCTTGCTAGAAAGAGCACCGAAACGCTTGTTGAAGCGATCAACACGGCCGCCAGTATCTACGATACGTTGCTTACCAGTGTAGAATGGGTGACATTTGTCACATACGTCTAGGTGGATAGATTCTTTTGCAAGCGTTGAGTTGAACTCAAATGTGTTGCCGCAAGAACAAGTTGCAGAAACTGCTTTGTATTCTGGGTGGATACCAGTTTTCATGGGATAACCTCAAGTAGGCCGTGTCGCTATACGATTCTAAGCCGCACACCACACGTAGTTAAAAAATAAAATAAAGACACCGCTGCATCACTAAACTGCGATAAAGCCATACCTTTAAGGCGCAGTATAGTAATGAATCTATAAGGCAGGATCAACTGATTTGATACATTTTTCACCAATAGCCTATTTATTTACTTTGTCGGCCTGAGATTTCGGGCTCTCATTATCTTCCTGCGTTAACTCGATACTCTCATCCAAACTGCTCCTCGAATTTAACGCCCTTATCCATTAGACTGTTCGCTCTCGTCAACTCAGATAAAGCTGTCCCTTTATGCGTCCAATGATTGCCCGCGTGGCACTGCCTGTTCCACTAGACAAGCAGTTCGATTACAAGATTCCTAACCACCTATTCCCGATTATTGGCGGACGAGTATCTGTGCCTTTTGGACGACAAACCTTAACTGGTATTGTTACAGCTCTGGTTAACGAATCTGAATTCGATCTAGACAAGCTCAAGCCCATTAAAGCCTTATTAGACAACCAACCCGTTTGGCCAGAATCGGTCTACTCACTCTTGGTATGGTGCAGCCAGTTCTATCAGTACCCACTGGGTGAAACCTTGGCTAATGCTCTACCAAGCGCTTTACGAAAAGGCAAAACTGCCGACTTCGCAACGCTTGTCGAGTGGCAATTGACCCCATCAGGCAGAGATCAACTGATGCAAGGCTTTGGTCGTGCGGTTAAGCAAGCCAAAGTGATGCACATGCTTGAGCACGGCCCTGTTCCTCATCAAGAATTCATTGATGAAGAAGTCGGGAGCGCGGTGCTTAAAACTTTGGAAGAGAAAGGTTGGATTGAGTCGGTAGAGAAAAAGCCAAAGCGCCAACCGTGGCCAGTTGAACTTGAAAACGAACAAGACAAGCCGAAGCTCAATGCTGAACAAGCGATCGCGATTGCGACAGTAAATAGCCAAACCGATTTTAGTTGCTTCTTGCTAGAGGGGGTTACCGGCTCAGGTAAAACCGAAGTCTACCTGAATATGATCAAGCCGATTCTCGACCAAGGTAAACAAGCGTTAGTCTTGGTACCGGAAATAGGCCTCACTCCACAAACGATTAATCGCTTTAAGCGTCGTTTTAATGTGCCTGTTGAGGTGATTCACTCTGGATTAAACGATTCTGAACGACTGAATGCTTGGCTATCGGCGCGCGATAAAATAGCGGGCATTGTGATTGGTACGCGCTCGGCTCTGTTCACTCCCTTCGCTGATCTGGGAATTATCATTGTCGATGAAGAGCACGACGCCTCTTATAAGCAGCAAGATAGCCTACGCTACCACGCTCGTGATGTAGCCATCATGCGTGCTCATAAAGCGCAGATCCCGGTTGTGTTAGGCTCGGCGACTCCGGCCTTTGAAACGCTGCACAACGCTCAGATCGGTAAATACAGTTATCTCACCCTTACTTCACGTGCGGGTGTCGCGCTGCCGACCACCAATAAAGTGTTGGATGTGAAGGGTGAATATCTAGAAAGTGGCTTGTCTGCTTCTTTGATTGCTGAAATGCAAAGACACCTCAAAGCAGGCAACCAAGTGATGTTGTTTCTCAACCGTCGTGGGTTCTCTCCCGCACTGATGTGTCACGATTGTGGTTGGACCGCAGAATGTAAGCGTTGTGATGCCTACTACACCTATCACCAATACAGCAATGAGATGCGCTGCCACCACTGTGGTTCGCAGCAGCATATCGTACACAATTGCCAAGGTTGTGGTTCAACGAACTTAGTGACGGTGGGTGTTGGTACCGAACAGCTAGAGGCTCAACTTGGTCAGCTATTCCCTGAATACAAAACCATTCGTATTGACCGAGACAGCACCCGCCGCAAAGGCAGCTTAGAAAGCGCGCTCGAGTCGATTCGTAAAGGTGAATACCAAATTCTTATCGGTACACAGATGCTTGCTAAAGGTCACCACTTTCCTGACGTGACACTTGTGGCGTTATTGGATGTTGACGCCTCTTTATATAGTAGTGACTTCCGCGCCTCTGAACGGTTGGCTCAACTGTTTACTCAAGTCGCCGGTCGAGCAGGCCGTGCCAGTAAGCCGGGTGAGGTTATCTTACAAACTCACCATCCAGAACATGGCTTGTTACAAGCGTTGCTGCACAAAGACTATAACCACTTTGCCCAAACCGCATTGGCCGAGCGTAAACAAGCGATGCTGCCACCTTATACCTTTATGACTCTGTTTAGAGCGGAAGCCAATGACACACGTTTGGTGGAAGAGTTCTTGCGTCAGGTTCGTCATACATTAGAATCGCACCCCTTGTTTGACCAATATTGCATGGTTCTAGGCCCCACCCCAGCGCCACTGGCCAAGCGAGCGGGTAAATCACGCTGGCAGTTGATTCTACAAACTCAGACTCGTTCGTTAATGCAGAAGTTATTAATGAGTGCCAAGTCGGCAATTAATATGTTACCTGCTGCGAAAAAAGTCCGTTGGTCACTCGATATTGAGCCGCAAGATTTGAGCTAAACCTACTTGGGTTAAAACTAATGATAAGTTTGTTCACAAATATTTCATATTTCTCGTGAGCAACCTCACACTAGTCATGTGATTTTTGTTAATCTAGCCGTAACTTTACACGGATGAAACGAATAAAATATTGCAATAAAAAAAGTGTTAGCAACACTTTCATAATATCTATCCGATTGTATTAATTATTCACGCCTTAAATACTTAGGCGACAAAGGAACTTAAAAGAGGGTTTAATTTATGGCGACAATGAAGGATGTTGCCCAGCTAGCAGGCGTCTCAACGGCAACGGTATCACGTGCATTGATGAACCCTGAAAAAGTCTCGGTTTCTACTCGTAAACGAGTTGAGACAGCAGTACTTGAAGCTGGATACTCACCCAATACATTAGCTAGAAATTTACGTCGCAACGAATCAAAAACCATCATCACTATCGTTCCTGATATCTGTGACCCTTACTTCGCCGAAATCATTCGTGGTATCGAAGATGCCGCTGTAGAGAATGACTACCTCGTTCTACTGGGTGACAGTGGTCAACAAAAGAAGCGTGAGTCTTCATTTGTTAACTTGGTCTTCACAAAGCAAGCAGACGGTATGCTACTGCTTGGCACTGATCATCCGTTTGATGTCAGTAAGCCTGAGCAAAAGAATTTACCGCCAATGGTTATGGCGTGTGAATTCGCACCTGAGCTTGAACTGCCAACGGTTCACATCGACAACCTAACCTCTGCATTTGAAGCCGTGAATTACCTCGCTCAGTTAGGTCATAAGCGCATCGCTCAGATCTCTGGGCCAACGACTGCAACCCTGTGTAAGTTCCGTCAACAAGGCTACCAACAAGCATTGCGCCGCGCTGGAGTATCAATGAACCCAGCTTACAGCACTGTGGGCGATTTCACCTTTGAAGCGGGTGCGCAAGCGGTTCGTCAATTACTAGCACTTCCTGAACAGCCTACAGCGATCTTCTGTCATAACGATGCGATGGCGATTGGTGCGATTCAAGAAGCGAAGAAGCTAGGTTTACGCGTTCCTCAAGACCTATCGATTGTTGGCTTCGATGACATCCAATTCGCTCAATACTGCGATCCACCGCTAACCACTATTTCTCAGCCTCGTTATGAGATTGGACGCCAAGCGATGTTGATGATGCTTGATCTATTGAAGGGCAACGATGTGCAAGCAGGTTCGCGTCTGCTTGAAGCTAAATTAGTCGTTAGAGGCAGCACCGCACCACCTCGAATGTAACCCTCAGAAATACCCTTATAAATCTGCGGCACATTTTGATGTGCCGCTTCCATTTCTGCACTATTATCCTCGCGCAATCTGGATTACCATGAGGACAGAATCAGCAACTATTGAATTGTCTTGTGGCTAATAGAGATTATGTAAAGCGCGGTCGTGGCACGAAAAAACCGACCAAGAAACAAGCCCCTCGCCGTAAACCTTGGCGCAGTGGTCTTTTGGCGATCCTCCTTGCCGGTGGTTTTAGTTATGGACTTTACTTATTGAGTAATGATCCTGAGCCGCCAGCACCAACACCTGTGGCTACCAAACCTAAGCCAAAACCAGCGAAAGTGATTCCACCGCCTCCTGAAGAGAAGTGGGACTACGTTGAAACGCTGCCAAGCCGCGAGATTGAAGTTAAAGCCAAAGAGCAAGAGATCTCTAAGATCCCTTACGTGATGCAGTGTGGCGCTTACAAAACGTCAGCACAGGCAGAAACGCGCAAGTTAGATATTGCGTTCCAAGGTATCTCGAGTGAAATCCGTAAAAAAGACGGCAGTAGCTGGTACCGTGTGGTTCTAGGGCCATACAAGTTGAAGCGTGACGCCGAGCGCGATCGCCATAAGCTGCAACGGGCGAAAATCGAACCTTGCGCTATTTGGAAAGACACCGATTAGATTTAGCGATAGTCGCAGTCTTAATCTTAGCAAAAGCCGAAAAACAAACTCCGAAAGCCTCCCATTGTGGAGGTTTTCTTTTATTTACTCCCTTTAGTCAGTTTTCCTTACAACTTCCGCCGATAAGTTGCGCGACATCACTCGCCCTTCCTTGAATTATCCGAGCAGCATCCTCATATACTTTTTATACCCAAAGATAAGAAATATTAAGAGGCCCTACTCGTGACTACCATTGTATCTGTACGTCGTAATAATAAAGTCGTCATCGCGGGTGATGGACAAGTATCTCTAGGCAATACTGTAATGAAGGGCAATGCCCGTAAAGTACGTCGCCTATACAACAATAAAGTACTGGCAGGTTTTGCTGGCGGTACGGCAGATGCTTTCACGCTATTCGAAAAATTTGAAAGCAAACTGCAAATGCACCAAGGCCACCTAACCAAAGCTGCCGTTGAGCTGGCGAAGGATTGGCGTAGCGACCGTGCTCTACGTAAATTAGAAGCACTGCTAGCAGTCGCGGATGAAACCGCTTCACTGATCATTACTGGTAACGGTGACGTAGTTCAACCAGAAAACGACCTGATTGCGATCGGTTCGGGCGGTAACTTCGCTCAAGCAGCAGCGACTGCACTATTAGAAAATACTGATTTAGATGCGCGTGAAATCGCAGAAAAGTCGCTGAACATTGCTGGCGATATCTGTGTATTCACCAACCATCACCACACTATTGAAGAACTAGAAAGCACCGTTGAGCTGCCAAAGCCAGAGTAACGACCGCTTCCATCAATAACGTTGTATTCAACAGTGATTAAAGAATTAAGGAAAAACCATGTCTGAGATGACTCCTCGCGAAATTGTTCACGAACTCAATCGCCACATTATCGGCCAAGACAACGCTAAGCGTTCAGTGGCTATCGCTCTACGTAACCGCTGGCGTCGTATGCAGCTTGAAGAAAGCCTGCGTGTTGAAGTTTCGCCAAAAAACATCCTGATGATTGGCCCAACGGGTGTGGGTAAAACTGAAATTGCTCGCCGTCTAGCGAAACTCGCTAATGCGCCGTTCATCAAGGTAGAAGCGACTAAGTTCACCGAAGTTGGCTACGTTGGTAAAGAGGTTGAGACCATTATCCGTGATCTAACGGACGTTGCGATCAAGATGACACATCAACAAGCGATGGAAAAAGTACAATACCGCGCTGAAGAGCAAGCTGAAGAACGTATTCTTGATGCCCTTCTACCACCAGCACGCGATGCTTGGGGTCAGAACGAGCAGTCAACGGAAGACACCACCTCTTCAAACACTCGCCAGATTTTCCGCAAGAAACTGCGCGAAGGTAAGCTAGACGACAAAGAGATCGAAGTTGATGTAGCGGCACCGCAAATGGGCGTTGAAATCATGTCACCTCCTGGTATGGAAGAGATGACCAACCAGCTGCAAGGCATGTTCCAAAACCTAGCGGGCGACACCAAGAAAAAGCGTAAGATGAAAATCAAAGACGCATTCAAAGCACTGACTGAAGAAGAAGCTGCGAAGCTTGTGAACCAGGAAGAGCTAAAAGAGAGCGCAATCTTCAACGCTGAAAACAACGGCATCGTATTCATCGATGAGATCGACAAAATCTGTAAGCGTGGCGACAGCTCAGGCCCAGACGTATCTCGTGAAGGTGTTCAGCGCGACCTACTGCCTCTAATCGAAGGCAGCACAGTATCAACGAAGCACGGCATGGTTAAAACTGACCACATCTTGTTTATCACATCAGGTGCATTCCAAGTGGCTAAGCCATCTGACCTGATCCCTGAATTGCAAGGTCGTCTGCCAATCCGCGTAGAACTTGAAGCTCTTTCTGCACATGACTTCAAACGTATTCTTACTGAGCCAAAGGCATCACTGACCGAGCAGTACATTGCCCTGATGAAAACAGAAGATGTCGGCATTGAGTTCACTGAAGATGGCATCAACCAGATTGCAGACGCAGCATGGCGTGTGAACGAAACCACTGAAAACATCGGTGCGCGTCGTTTACACACCGTCATGGAGCGCCTAATGGATGAAATTTCATTTGACGCAACAGACCGAGCAGGCAGTAAATTGCTGATTGATGAAGCTTATGTAATATCTAAACTTGGCGAGCTCGTAGAAGACGAAGACCTAAGTCGCTTCATCCTGTAGCACACAAAACTCCAACTTATTGCTCTATCTCAAAGAAATAGCAGCTAATAAGCGAATTCAAGGCCCACTTTCGAGTGGGCTTTTTATTACCCGAAAAATGGGCGTATACTCAAATCACAGTTTGAAACGAAGACTTACAAAGAAATAGACCTACGATGAAACAATCTCTACTGATTTGGCTTGATGCCGCACGACCAAAAACTCTGCCTCTCGCACTCGTCTCTATTCTTACAGGAAGTAGTTTAGCGTTCGCCGGCGGTCAGTTTTCTCTATCAATAGCCCTACTGGCTTTTTTAACTGCCACCTTATTACAAATCCTGTCGAACCTAGCCAATGACTATGGTGACGCAGTAAAAGGCACCGACAACGAAAACCGTCTGGGGCCAACACGCGCAATGCAATCCGGCGCGGTGACCGCGAAAACCATGAAGCAAGCGATCATCCTCAACATCGTGTTTACCATGCTCGCTGGGCTAATTCTTATTTTTCATGCCTTAACCTCGATTGAGAGTATCTTATCTTTCATCGCGTTAGGCGTATTAGCCATAATGGCTGCCATCGCTTACACCGTGGGCAATAAACCTTATGGTTATATTGGCCTTGGCGACTTATCTGTATTTATCTTCTTCGGTTTGTTAGGCGTTTCAGGCACATACTTCCTACACACTGGTCATGTTGAACCAAGCCTATTTCTTCCTGCCTTAGGCTGTGGATTAATGGCGGTTGCGGTACTCAACATCAACAACATGCGTGATATAGAGAACGACAGCGAATGTGGTAAGCGCACCATGGCGGTTCGCCTAGGGCAACGCAAAGCCAAACACTATCATTTTGCACTGCTTGGGCTCGCCCTTGCTTCTTTCGCTATCTACCTACTGATTCAAGAAAAACCGGTCTGGATCAGCCTGCCGTTTTTATTGAGCATTATTATTGTTTACAAACATGGCAAGGCCGTTTGGGAAACCGAAAAACCAGCGCAGATTGCACCAATGATGCCAGTGATTGTGAAATGCTCACTGGTCACTAACCTATTGTTTGCAGGGGTTGTCGTAGCTCAAACTCTATTGAGTTAAATGAGACTAATCATTGCAAAGGGATCAAGCACCGATATACTCAAAGTAAGCTCATTGTTCAAAAGGTATACTAATGGAATACAACACTTCAGCACTGTGCGACATATATTTGGATCAAGTTGATGTCGTGGAGCCCATGTTCAGCAACTTCGGTGGACGTGCATCCTTCGCAGGACAGATCACGACATTAAAGTGTTTTGAAGACAATGCTTTGATTCGCTCCGTATTAGAGCAAGATGGTCTGGGACGAGTGTTGTTAATCGATGGTGGCGGCTCACTACGCAAAGCGCTGATCGATGCTGAGATTGCCCTACTTGCCGAAGACAATGAGTGGGAAGGTATTGTGGTTTACGGCTGCGTTCGTGAAGTCGATGAGCTAGAAGACATGAACATTGGTATTCAGGCTTTGGCTTCTATCCCTGTTGGTGCGAGCCAAGAAGGTGTCGGCGAATTGGACGTACCGGTCAACTTTGGCAGCGTAACCTTCTTGCCGGAAGATTACCTCTACGCTGACAACACCGGCATTATTCTTTCGGCAGAGCCTTTAGATGTAGAACTTGATCTGGATGTTGAAGAAGAAGAGATCGAGTAACTATCACTCAGCTTCAAATAATAAAACAAACCATAAGAACACGAAGCATAAGAATACAAACAAAAACGCCCGCTACTCAGTAGCGGGCGTTTTTTTAAATCTGAAGAGTCAATTACTCTACGTCATCCATTTTACCAAGAAGGTTACGGATGCGATCTTGCCACGCTGAATGCTCTTCCTGCATTTGCTGAGTTTTTTGCTCTAGCTCGTGACGGCTTTCTTTAAGCTCACCAGCTTCTGTTGCTAGTGCTTGTTTCTCTTCTTTAAGCTCTTCCACTTCCATTTGAAGAAGTGCAATTGTATCTACTGCTGTTTGAATTTTTGCTTCTAGCTGCTCTAGTACTTCAAAAGACATTCTGGCCTACCTTTAAGTTATCCGTTTGATGGTGAAGGTCTACTCCACTTATTTCCCCATTCTACTCAGCAGAGCAAGGATAAACACTCAATATATTCGATATTTTGCGCCATTCGATGAAAAAAACAGCGCTTTTTACCGAATATTGACGTGAATTATTACTACCGCGACAACAGACTGATTATTTTGATGAATATTACCTGTTTTCACCCGCAAATTGATCAAGAGCAATCCCCAAAAAACAAAAAGGCAAACGTTTCCTTTGGGATATGGTAAAATTCGCCGCGAAATTTCTATTCCCCTTTTGAAAATTTTGGAGTCCGCATGAAACGCGATTTAGCAATGTCATTCTCTCGTGTCACTGAAGGTGCAGCACTAGCTGGTTACAAGTGGCTTGGCCGCGGCGATAAAAACGCTGCAGATGGCGCTGCTGTAGAAGTAATGCGTAGCCTACTGAACAAAACCGAAATTAGCGGCGAGATCGTTATCGGCGAAGGTGAAATCGATGATGCACCTATGCTATACATCGGCGAAAACGTCGGTATTGGCGGTGATGCAGTAGATATCGCCGTTGACCCAATTGAAGGGACACGCATGACAGCAATGGGTCAATCAAATGCATTGGCTGTATTGGCTGCAGGCGAAAAAGGTAGCTTCCTAAAAGCACCTGACATGTACATGGAAAAATTGGTTGTTGGCCCTGGTGCAAAAGGTGTGATTGACCTAGAACTGCCACTGACAGAAAACCTAGAAAACATTGCGAAAGCACTAGGTAAAACACTCGATACACTGGTAGTAACCACACTGGCTAAGCCACGTCATGATCAAGTGATTGCCGACATGCAAGCGATGGGCGTTCGTGTATTCGCAGTGCCAGATGGTGATGTTGCTGCTTCTATCCTAACGTGTATGCCAGACAGTGAAGTCGACGTAATGTACTGCATCGGCGGCGCGCCTGAAGGCGTGGTTTCGGCTGCGGTTATTCGCGCACTCGACGGCGACATGCACGCACGTCTGCTTCCTCGTCATGAAGTAAAAGGCGATACAGAAGAGAACCGCAAACACGGTGAGCTTGAACTAGAGCGTTGTGCAGAAATGGGCGTAACGGCGGGCATCGTATTGAAGATGGAAGACATGGCTCGTAGCGACAACGTTGTATTCTCAGCAACCGGCATTACTAAGGGTGACCTTCTAGAGGGCATCACACGTACAGGCAATATCGCAACTACAGAAACACTGCTTATCCGTGGTCGCTGCCGTACTATTCGCCGCATCAAATCTATCCACTACCTAGAGCGTAAAGACCCAGAAGTAATCGGTCACATCCTGTAAACCTAAACTAGGTTCAACAGAACACGCGAAGGCTGATACCAAGTATCAGCCTTTTGTTTTATTGGCCATCAATAACCTGTGCATTTCACCTACGCCATAGTAAATGGTTTGCTTTATAAACACCTTGCCTCATAATAGTAAGGTTCATTAGGTAGAGATAGTATGAAAACAAGCGACAAAATCTTACAGACCATTAAGCGTCAAGGCGCGGTAACCGCGAAACAACTGTCAGAAGAATTTGGCATGACGACAATGGGTGCCAGACAGCACCTACAAAGTTTGGAAGATGACGGTATTCTTGCGTTTCATGACGTCAAAGTAAAAGTAGGTCGCCCAACTCGCCATTGGTCCCTGACTCAACAAGGTCATGGTCAATTTTCAGATCGACACGGTGAACTCACCATTCAAGTGATCGATGCTGTCGAGAATCTGTTTGGTAAAGAGGGGTTAGCTAAGGTTGCGGCCGAGCGCGAACAACACACCCTTAAGCAATATCAAACCGCGCTGTCTGATTGTGACTCGCTGATCAGCAAGCTTAAAAAACTCACCCAGCTGCGTGAAGACGAAGGCTACATGGCTGAACTTCAAGAGCATGACGATCACTACATCTTGATCGAGAACCACTGCCCTATCTGCAAGGCTGCGACTCGCTGCCCTAGCCTGTGTCAATCTGAGCTCAATGTTTTCAAAGAATTACTCAAAGATGAATGTCATGTGAGCCGCACTGAACACATCATTACTGGCGAGCGTCGTTGTACTTATACCCTAACGCCAAGTTACTGATTCTGTCTCAATATTGAGAAAATACCAATAGATTAAATTTTGTACAAATTTCTTTCTTAAGCTTAAAGCATATGAAACATGCTTAATGCTAAGGAAGGAATCATGGCACATCCACAGCCCAATCAAAAACTGCCCCCTTTTGATGAACTGGTCCAACTCGCGAAAAGCGATCCGAAAGCATTCGATCAATTCAAACACGAGATGTGTGAACAGATGATTTGCTCAGCCTCAGAGACCATGCAAAACAGGCTTCGCGCTCAACAAAGTCATATCGATTTAGTCGTCAGCCGCTGCAAGAATCCACATCACGCTAATGTTGTTCTGATGCAAGAGCTGCGCTGTCAGGTCTGTAAATTCCAAGATGCACTCAAAGGCCGCTGCGATTTTGAAGAATCTATGCCTGAAAATGTCGTGCCTTTCAGGCCAAATACAGAGCCAAAAATGTACTAACCGTTGAAATGGACTAGCGACAAAAAGCCATTCAAAGAAAAACGCCTTATAAAGAAAAAGGGAGCACAAGGCTCCCTTTTTACTGATGAATCATTTAACCTTTAAACGGGATCTTCGCCGTAATCATTGCGGCCTTCTGTGCCTTTCAACAAGCCACACTCAATCAGAATCCACAAGCCACACACTAATGCTGCAACGGTTGCCGCCATATGAACTGGCGATACCGGCTCTGTCGTGGTCGCTGCCATTGGTGAAGCAAGGCGCCCTAGCACGAGTGGCACATTCAGCAGCAGCCAGTAGTTCGACTTATTGCGGTCGTGCCAGCGCTTAGCGGTGACCGCAAGATCTGGGATCACCAGCAGCAACAGGAAGATTGGTAGCAGGATGTAAGAGTAAGTCGGGAACAAAACAGAGATACCAGTAGCAAAACCAGTAATCGCTATATAGTAGAAAATATTCCAAATCCAGTAAGTCTTACGACCAATTCTCCCCTTGAAAGAGAGCAGTAAATCTTTCATCGACATCTTAAATACTCAAAAAATTAATACGCTACCAAAAAGTTAGCAGCAAATAGTCAGTTAATCACTTTTAGTTAGTTGATTCTTTTAAGCTAATTCATCACTTTCTGAAAGCAACTTTTATCCATATCTCGTATGTTGACCGTTAGGCTACGGATATGGCTTGCCTGTTCTTGTAAGGTTTGCATCAACAAACGCGACAATTCTCTTTTCTGTTCTTCGGTACGTCCTGAAAGTAACTCGAAGCTAATATGAACAAAATCCACATTGTCCTCTTCATCACCGACCAACCAGTTATGACAGCGCAGTGAACGAGACTTCACAGAAGGTACATCAAACAAACCACAGTTTAATGTAACTTGATGAAGGTCTTCCAGTAAACCTTGGATATTCACTCGCTCATCCACTGAATTTGAGTACTCTAGAACTAGATTCGGCATTATTACTTCCTATTGTTAACGCAATCGTTTGTCCCTTAATAGCAACTAACGATGAAAAATCCGAGAAGTTAGCTATTATTCTGTCTGCCGGATCACTGATATATGCTCAAAATCTACTCTGACCATTGAGTAAGATCCAAGAAAGTCATGACCACAGTCATGATCTGTTGATATTATTCTGTTATATTATTTCGTAATAAAGTTTACTTTTTTACATTCGATTTATTTAAATACTTTGGAGATATTCCTATGCGTCATCCTGTAGTTATGGGTAACTGGAAACTAAACGGCAGCAAAGAAATGGTTGTTGATCTACTAAACGGTCTTAACGCTGAACTTGAAGGCGTAACAGGCGTAGACGTAGCAGTTGCTCCACCAGCACTTTTCGTTGATCTTGCTGAGCGTACGCTTACTGAAGCGGGCAGCGCGATCATCCTAGGTGCTCAAAACTCTGACCTAAACAACAGCGGTGCATTCACTGGCGACATGTCTCCAGCAATGCTTAAAGAGTTCGGCGCATCTCACATCATCATCGGTCACTCTGAGCGTCGTGAATACCACGCTGAGTCTGACGAATTCGTTGCTAAGAAATTCGCATTCCTAAAAGAGAACGGCCTAACTCCAGTTCTTTGTATCGGTGAGTCTGATGCACAAAACGAAGCAGGCGAAACTGTTGCTGTATGTGCTCGTCAACTTGACGCTGTTATCAACACTCAAGGTGTTGAAGCTCTTGAAGGCGCTATCATCGCTTACGAACCAATCTGGGCTATCGGTACTGGTAAAGCAGCTACAGCTGAAGATGCACAACGCATCCACGCTCAAATCCGTGCACACATCGCAGAGAAATCTGAAGACGTTGCTAAGAAAGTTGTTATCCAATACGGCGGTTCTGTTAAGCCAGAAAACGCAGCAGCTTACTTCGCACAACCAGACATCGACGGTGCTCTAGTTGGCGGCGCAGCGCTAGACGCGAAAAGCTTCGCAGCTATCGCTAAAGCAGCAGCTGAAGCAAAAGCTTAATTTAAACGTCACCGTTTAGATTAAATGAAAGGTCAACTTAGGTTGGCCTTTTTTATTGCCTATCGTTTGAGATTCAAGCTTTAAAGCAAAACAACAGGCACAAAAAAACCGCTGATCAATCAGCGGTTTTTAAATTCTTTAAGCGAACGCTAAACGTGGCTTAGAACAACTCTTCTGCAACGCGGAACAGCTCAGAACGGTCTGGGTTCTGCATGTTCTCGATACAGTCGATGATGTCGTGGTGAACAAGCGCTTCTTTCTCGATACCAACACAACGACCACCATGGCCTTCTTGAAGAAGGTGAACAGCATAGTTACCCATGCGAGAAGCCAGTACACGGTCAAATGCAGTCGGGCGACCACCACGTTGGATGTGACCAAGAACCGTTGCACGAGTTTCACGACCTGTTGAAGCTTCGATCTCTTTCGCTAGTTCATTCGCATCCATCATTAACTCAGTTAGAGCGATGATTGCGTGCTTCTTACCTTTCGCAATACCATCTTGGATATTGCTGATAAGCTGATCTTTATCTAGGCCAGTCTCAGGTGTGATGATGTACTCACAACCACCCGCGATTGCTGACATAAGCGTAAGGTCACCACAGTGACGGCCCATGATTTCAACAATAGAAATACGTTGGTGAGAAGAAGACGTGTCACGTAGACGGTCGATTGAATCAATAACAGTGTTAAGCGCTGTTAGGTAGCCGATTGTGTAGTCAGTACCCGCGATATCGTTATCGATTGTGCCTGGAAGACCGATACATGGGTAACCCATCTCAGTCAGTTTCTTAGCACCCATGTAAGAACCGTCACCACCGATAACAACGAGTGCTTCGATACCGTGCTTCTTAAGGTTCTCGATGCCTTTCTCACGAACAGCAACGTCTTTGAACTCAGGGAAACGTGCAGAACCTAAGAAAGTACCACCACGGTTGATCACGTCAGATACGCTTGAACGGTCAAGCTTTTCGATACGGTCTTCAACAAGGCCTTGGTAGCCATCGTAAATACCGTAAACTTCAATGCCAACTGATAGCGCAGTACGAACTACACCACGAACTGCTGCGTTCATGCCTGGAGCGTCACCACCACTGGTCAAAACACCGATCTTCTTAATCATGCTCACCCTCGATTTTTGGGAATCTATTATTCAATTCTTATTCTTGCTGATTGTATATCAACAAGATTTTAAATCTATATTTGTGCGTTATGTTACATTTCCTCAACAGGAATAGCACTTAAATCGCGTAAAATTATGTAACATTTCTACTTCTGTAAGAGTATTACAGTTTTACTCAGTAACTTTGTTGATTCACATCAGAATCAACATTAATTGTTACTAAGGTGGTTTTTGAATCACCGAAGAATTAGTAATTTTTACTCACTTTAGTTCAAAAGCCACCTACTTACCATTTGCCAACCCTTTTTTAGCTCGCTTACCATGAGTGAAATTTCTGCTGCTTCTCGGGTCCAAATACGACCGAATACGGGTCTTGATGAATTAATACATCAGCATCAGGGAAAACGGAGATAAGCTTGTCTTCTACTTCGTCAGAAATGCGGTGCGCTTCAATAAGTGGGATATTATCTTCGAGTTCTAAATGCAATTGAATGAACCGAACAGGCCCTGAACGACGCGTTCTTAGTTGATGCACACCAAGCACACCTTCCACACTCAGCGATGTCTCTTTTATCTGTTTTAATTCTTCATCTGGCAGCTTTCTATCAAGCAAAGATTGAATGGCTTCTGTTGCCATTTGGTAGGCACTGTAAAGAATGTAGATACCGATACCAATCGCGAATACCGAGTCCGCTTGACCAATGCCAAACCAGCTCAGTGCTAGCGCGAGCATGATCGCCGCATTCATATAAAGGTCTGATTGATAATGCAGTGAATCGGCGGCTATCGCTTGGCTGCCCGTTTTGCTGACAACATGTTTTTGGAATCGAACCAAACCAAAGGTCATTACGATCGCGAACAAGCTGACATAAATACCAATTTCAGGAGAGTTCAGCTCATGCGGTCGGAAGAAACGCTCAATACCATTAAGAATAAGGAAACAAGCGGAACCGGAAATAAACATCGCTTGTGCTAATGCAGCAAGAGATTCTGCCTTACCATGACCAAAGGTATGTTCTTTATCGGCAGGCTGAAGAGAGTAGCGAACCACCACTAGGTTGACGACAGAAGCGGCGATATCCAACAGCGAATCAACCACAGAAGCTAATAAACTGACTGAACCTGTCACCCACCACGCAGCAACCTTCACAACCAATAATATGGAGGCAATGATGGTGGCAGCCCAAGCGGCGAGCGTAACTAAACGTGCGTATTCTTGTTTCATAAATTGGCTATAAAGTGACTGATAGCACAAAGTATAACCCGCAAACAACCGATTGAATATGACAGCCATGATGTAATACATTCATTTTTAAAGATCAAAAAAGCGGCACTAGGCCGCTTCTTTCTAAACACTTTCAATCAATTCAGCTTTCTCAAACCATGAATTACTTGTCTTTGTTCATGCGTTTTTCCATTTTGTCAGCACACTTCGCCATGCGCTCTTGTTGGATTTCTTTCAGCTGAGTTTTTTGCTCAGGCGTTAATACGCTCATCATTTGGTGTTGCTTCTTAAGCATTGTTACGCGACGCTCTGTTTGCTTCTCAACCATTTGGCTTGCTAGGTCGTTTGCTGCAGCTTCATCAAAAGTATCAGCTAGAACTAGATCTTGAACTTTCTCGTGATGCGCTTTCATTTGCGCCATTTTATCTGCTTTGTTGCCTGAGTGTTTTGCTTTCATCTCAGCGCGGTTCGCTTCGCGCATCTCTTTTAGTTCTGTTTTTTGAGCATCCGTCAGGTCTAGTTGGCGCATCACTTTCTTATCGAAGCCACCACACTTACCGTGCATACCTTTGTGATCACCTTTATCACCACCGCCGTATGCAAACGCACTCGCTGTACCTAACATAAGTGGAAGTGCCGCAGCTACTAGTACAAGTTTCTTAGTCATTTTCATAATTGTTGCCTCGATTCGGTATAATAAGTCATGTATTGCGTCTGTTTCTCAGCGCTTAGATATAGATTAGTCTTTCCCTCGTAAAGTGACGTTTAGAAAGCGTAAAGAATCGTAAAGAGTGAAAGTTGACGAATAATTAGCAGTATTATTAACGTGTAAATAGTAGATAACCGATTAAGGCTTCCCAATGGCGAACATTCTTCTTATTGATGACGACACAGAACTAACCAGCTTACTTAAAGACATCCTGAGCTTTGAGGGCTTCACTGTTTCCGAAGCCAATGATGGCTATGCGGGGCTTGACGCTATCAATGATGAGATTGATCTGATTCTTTTGGATGTGATGATGCCGCGCCTTAACGGTATGGAAACGCTAAAGAAGCTGAGAGAAAACTGGGAAACACCAGTATTGATGCTGACTGCCAAAGGCGAAGAGATCGACCGTGTTATTGGCCTTGAACTTGGCGCAGATGATTATTTGCCAAAGCCGTTCAGTGACCGAGAACTGCTCGCTCGTATTCGTGCCATCTTGCGTAGAACACAGACTAACACCGCGCCTAAATCAGCCAGCGACACCATTCAATACCAAGACATCGAAGTATTCCCTGGCAAGCAAGAGGCTTACTGTAATGGACAGATTATCGATCTCACCACCACAGAATTCGCTTTACTGAGCCATCTCATCCAAAACCCAGGACAAGTGATCACCAAAGAAGCACTGAGCTTGGATGTTTTAGGCAAAAGGCTGGCGGCGTTTGACCGTGCGATAGACATGCATATCTCCAATCTGCGCAAGAAGATTCCAGAACGTACTGACGGTAAGTCTCGCATCAAAACCTTACGAGGCCGTGGCTACTTATTGGTAGAGGAAGATTAATGCGCATCCCTAAAATCACCAGCTTATATGGACGTATCTTTGCTATCTTTTGGTTCACCATGTTACTGGTGCTTTTGTCGGTGCTGTCACTTCCCCATTTAGACCCTCGCGTGGCGCGAGATGTGCCCGCAGATCACCTAGATAAACTCGAGCGTATCGCTAAAATCACAGAGAAACGCTACGCCAAAGAACCTAATCTAGGCAAAATTGTGTTCCAACTTGAGGCACCACGTAGCCGCAAGGATTCTCGTGCTCGCATCTATTTAACCGACTTAGAAGGCGCTGTCCTTACGTCAAAAAGACATTCGGACTATAAGCTTAAGGCGATTCGCAACTTTGTTACCTCGATTGATAACCCTGAAGTACCAAAACAGAAACTATACGGACACTACATGGTGGCAGGGCCAGTACCGATCACACTCGCTGGTGAAGAATTACTGATGTATGCCGGAGTAAAATGGAACCAACCACCGCCATTTTTGCTGCGACTGTTTGATAGACCTTTACAACTATTGCTTGCGGTAATGCTAGCAAGTACCCCGCTATTGCTATGGCTAGCTTGGGCATTGAGCCAACCCGCACGTAGGCTAGAGCGCGCAGCGCAACGTGTAGCGAAAGGTCAGTTTGAGGTTGATCCAACACTTGAAAAAGGCACCTCAGAATTCAGACAAGCAGGTGAAAGCTTTAACCAGATGGTCGAAGCGGTAAACCAGATGATTTCGGGGCAACAACGCCTACTTTCTGATATCTCACACGAACTGCGCTCGCCATTGACTCGTCTACGCATGGCCAATGCACTGGCAATTCGTAAGCAAGGTGAGAGCCAAGAATTAGAACGTATTGATACCGAAGCGCAGCGTTTGGAACAAATGATCAGTGAGCTACTGACGCTATCTCGTATGCAGGTCGACAGCCACATTACTCGTGAGGTTCAACCTATCTCGAGCTTATGGGAGGAGATCTTAAAAGATGCAGAGTTTGAAGCTGAACAGATGGGTAAATTACTGACGTTTTCAGAGATCCCAGAGCGTTCTATTTCGGGTAACCCTAAGCTGCTGATGAGTGCCTTGGACAATATTACGCGCAATGCTATCTACTACGGCAAAGACCAAGTCGATGTGCAATTCCATGTTGTCCAAGATCAGCTGACGATTTGCGTCAATGACAACGGTGATGGTGTCCCGGAGGATGAACTGGATTCTATCTTCAGACCTTTCTACCGAGTTTCAACGGCACGCGATCGTAATTCAGGTGGCACTGGGCTTGGCCTCACCATTACAGAAAGTGCGATTCGCCAACACAGCGGAACCATCACTGCAAGCCGTAGCCAGCTCGGTGGATTACAACTCGAAATCACCCTGCCAATCTTGCCGATATAATACCCCCACAAAGAACACAGTTGATAATGATTGTTATTATCATTATGGTAAATCCTCTAATTAAGGAGGATTTACCATGTCACACACTTTCCCTGCTTTACCCTACGCTTACGACGCCCTAGAACCTTACATTGATGCTAAGACGATGGAAGTGCATTACAGCAAGCACCATAGAACCTACTACGATAAGTTTGTTGCGGCTGTTTCTGGCAGCGAGCTAGAGCAACAGTCTCTGACCGAGATCTTCGCTAACATTTCTCAACACAGCCCAGCGGTTCGTAACAATGGTGGCGGTTACTACAACCACATCTTGTATTGGAACTGCATGTCGCAAGACGGTGGGGGTGAACCCACGGGCGAGCTTGGCGAAGCTATCAAAAGTACTTTCGGAGATTTCGAGACATTCCAAGATCAGTTCGCTCAAGCGGCAATCAATACCTTTGGTTCAGGCTTCGCTTGGCTAGTGGTTGAAGAAGGACAACTGAAGATCATCTCGACCTCAAATCAAGATAATCCGTGGATGGATACGGTTGCCAGTAACGGCGAGCCCATTCTTGCACTCGATGTTTGGGAACACGCCTATTACATCAGCTACCAAAACCGTCGCCCTGATTACATCAATGCATGGTGGAACGTAGTGAATTGGAATGCGGTATCTAAAAACTACGCTCAGGCACTAGCGAACCAAGCCTAAGCTGAGGGTGGCGAACTGTACTCACTCAGCTTGCCACCGTATACTCTGGCTATCTTTGATTATTCTTGTGAACCAACATGTTTGATATCGCTCTATACGAACCAGAAATCGCGCCCAATACGGGTAACATCATCCGCCTATCAGCTAACTGCGGCGCAAACCTGCACCTTATCGAGCCGCTTGGTTTTGATTTCGAAGAGAAAAAAGTTCGTCGTGCGGGTTTAGATTATCACGACCTCGCACGAGTAAAGCGTCACAAGAATCTAGAAGCCTTCCTTGAGTATCTAGAGAATGAACGTGAGGGTGACTACCGTATCTTTGCTTGTACGACCAAGACCACTGGTCACCACGTTGATGCGAAATTCCAACAAGGTGATGTACTGATGTTTGGCCCTGAGTCTCGCGGCCTGCCTGCTGAGTTCATCGAAAGTATGCCAATGGAGCAACGCATTCGTATTCCAATGATGCCAGAAGCACGCAGCTTGAACCTGTCTAACGCAGTGGCCATTATTGCGTTCGAAGCATGGCGACAAATGGGTTTTGAAGGCGCGGTATAACCGAACGCTCAAGCTTATCTGTTATCTGTTATCTGTTATCTGTTATCAATAGTAAACAGTAAGTAACAGTCGGCGACACGCAATAAAAAGGCTCTTACCATTATCACTTTCTTGCGAAGGATAACGGTAAGAGCCTTTTCTGTTTGTCTCTCTATATAAAGAGACAAACCATTAATTTAAGCGGTTACGATCGTTGTCGTCGTCTTTCTTCTCAAACTCACCCTCAAAGGTGTTGCCGTCTTTTGATTGGTCAGATGGACCTGAATTGAATGGGTCTTGTCCAAATGGGCTCTGGCCAAAACCAGCTTGTCCACCCGCATGGAAACCACCAGACATATTGGTCACCACCATTTTTTCCATCATTTTCTTGGCAATCATCGCTCTTGGTGCAGGTAACAATACCAACATACCGAGTGCGTCCGTCATAAATCCCGGAGTCAGCAGCAATACGCCTGCAACCGCAAGCATCACGCCTTCAAGAATCTGTTGTGCTGGCATTTCGCCTTGTTGCAACCGACCTTGAACAGACATAAGTGTCTGAATGCCTTGGCTACGAACCAGCGATGCACCCACAAATGCAGTGATCAAAACCAACGCGATAGTTGGCCACAATCCTAAGAAGCCACCAACTTGAATAAATAGCCCAATCTCAATGATGGGTACGAAGATAAAGAGTAATAATAAGATAGGAAACACACGCCCTCCTTTGTTACGTCCAGTTTACGCTGAAAGCCCTACCAATCTCAAATTTATCCTGTAAATAAGCGTGTTTATTGACCCGGAATAAGTTTGCTAAATATTGACGAAACAAAAACGAAAAAGGTGATCAACTTAATATTTTTATGCGCTAAGTACAGTATCATGTGCCACATAAGTCAGGACGGATTTATCAGCCCAATATTCTAGCGAACGGAGTATTTGCACACAGAATAGGCTAATAACTAACTATATAATCAGAATAATTCTCTAAGGATCCTGTTATGGCTACTCAATCAGAAGCTCAAGTTGAAGCTCCTCAAGCTACTCGTCTCGAAGAAGATCTATTAGGTCAACGTCATGTTCCGGCTGATGCTTACTACGGCATCCACACTCTACGCGCAGTTGAAAACTTCAACATCTCAAATGTAACGATCTCAGATGTACCTGAATTCGTTCGCGGTATGGTGATGACAAAGAAAGCAGCGGCTTTAGCAAACAAAGAGTTAGGTGTAATTCCAAGCGAAGTGGCTAAATACATCATCGAAGCTTGTGACCTCATTCTAGACACTGGCAAGTGCATGGATCAGTTCCCATCGGACGTTTTCCAAGGTGGTGCTGGTACTTCTGTAAACATGAACGCGAACGAAGTCGTTGCGAACGTGGCACTTGAACTTATGGGCAAAGAAAAAGGCCAATACGAGTTCATCAACCCAAATGACCATGTAAACCGCAGCCAATCTACAAACTGTGCTTACCCAACTGGCTTCCGTATCTCTGTTTACAACAGCGTTCGTAAACTGATCGATGCTATCGAATACCTAAAAGGTGCATTTGAGCTTAAGAGCCAAGAATTCAACACAATTTTGAAAATGGGTCGTACTCAACTTCAAGATGCTGTGCCTATGACGGTTGGCCAAGAGTTCCACGCTTGGGCTGTAACCATCAACGAAGAAATCAAAAACCTAGAATACACTTCAAAACTACTGCTTGAAGTTAACCTAGGCGCAACAGCTATCGGTACTGGTCTGAACGCAGCTCCGGGTTACCAAGGCCTAGCAGTTAAGCACCTAGCAGAAGTAACTGGCTTAGAGTGTGTAGCGGCTGAAGATTTAATCGAAGCAACGTCTGACTGTGGCGCATACGTAATGACGCACGGCGCACTTAAACGTCTAGCCGTTAAACTGTCTAAAATCTGTAACGACTTACGTCTTCTTTCTTCAGGTCCACGTACTGGCTTCAACGAGCTAAACCTACCGGAACTGCAAGCGGGTTCTTCAATCATGCCTGCTAAAGTAAACCCAGTTGTACCTGAAGTAGTAAACCAAGTTTGCTTTAAAGTTCTAGGTAACGACAACACGGTTTCTTTCGCAGCAGAAGGCGGTCAGCTTCAATTGAACGTAATGGAACCTGTTATCGCACAAAGCATGTTTGAGTCTTTAGACATCCTAACAAACGCATGTGTGAACCTACGCGACAAGTGTGTAGACGGCATTACTGTAAACAAAGAAGTATGTGAATCTCACGTATTTAACTCTATCGGTATCGTTACTTATCTAAACCCATACATTGGCCACCACGAGGGTGACATTGTAGGTAAGATTTGTGCTGAAACAGGTAAGAGTGTTCGTGATGTAGTGCTAGAGCGCGGTTTATTGAGCGAAGAAGAACTTGATGACATTTTCTCTGTTGAAAATCTGATGCATCCTCAGTATAAAGCTAAACGCTACGAATAACGGTAGCGAGAAAGGGCTCCAAACGGAGCCCTTTTTTAGGCTCCAATACGGTTAACCCTGCTGATCTTGTGGATTTCCGTTAGTTGCATTTTTGCTTAATTAAACCTAAACCATAGAACTATTATGTGAACATTCCAGTGGCGAATGTTCACATAATAAAATCTAAAATGAGGTGTTACTTATGATTGCAGTAGAACTATTTGTCGTCCTGCTCTTTATCTTTTTGGGGGCCAGAATTGGCGGTATCGGTATTGGTTTTGCCGGTGGTGCTGGTGTTATTGCCCTTTCATTAATTCTTGGTGTTCCAACAAGCCAATCTTTTATCCCGGTCGATGTAATTTTGATCATCATGTCGGTTATCACCGCAATTGCAGCAATGCAGGTTGCTGGCGGTATGGACTGGTTGGTACAAATTGCAGAAAACTTTTTGCGTAAACACCCTGAACGTATCACCTTTTACGCGCCGATTGTGACCTTTGTAATGACACTGATGGCGGGTACTGGTCACACAGCATTCTCTACGCTGCCTGTTATTGCAGAAGTAGCAAAAGGCCAAGGTGTTCGTCCTTCTCGTCCACTGTCTATCGCAGTTGTAGCCTCTCAAATTGCGATCACAGCTTCGCCTATTTCGGCAGCAGTTGTGGCTTTCGCAGCGATGCTGGCACCCTTTGGTGTCGATTACCTAACGCTATTGATGGTTTGTATTCCAACAACCTTCATCGCTTGTATGGTTGGTGCGGTTGTCGCGAACTACATGGGCAGCGAACTGAAAGACGATCCTATATACCAAGAACGTCTAGAGAAAGGTCTAATCAAGCTAGCAACAGAAGAGAAACGCGAAATTCTACCAACAGCGAAGAGAGCGACTTACATCTTCCTTGCGGCGATTGGTTTTGTTGTTTGCTACGCAGCCGCTATCTCTAGCTCTGTTGGCCTAATTGAAAACCCAGCACTGGGCCGTAACGAAGCGATCATGTCTGTGATGCTGGCAGCAGCAGCGGCAATCGTGATGTTCACTAAGATTGATGCAGCGAAGATTTCTTCGGCTCCAACATTCCGTTCAGGTATGACAGCATGTGTTTGTGTACTTGGTGTAGCTTGGTTAGGTTCAACGTTTGTGAATGCACACGTTGCTGAAATCAAAGACGTTGCTGGTGCTTTACTTGCTGACTACCCTTGGATGCTGGCTCTTGTTCTGTTCTTCGCTTCTATGCTGCTTTACTCTCAAGGCGCAACAACGGTTGCACTAATGCCTGCAGCTCTAGCGATTGGCGTAGCACCACTAACAGCCGTGGCTTCTTTTGCTGCGGTAAGTGCACTGTTCGTACTTCCAACTTACCCTACGCTACTGGCAGCGGTTGAGATGGATGACACAGGTTCAACTCGTATTGGTAAGTACGTATTTAACCACCCATTCTTCATTCCTGGTGTGGCAACAATCAGTACAGCGGTAGCACTCGGCTTCGCATTCGGCGGTCTGTTTATCTAACACTCGCTGAAAAACTAAACCTAAAAGGAAGCTTCGGCTTCCTTTTTTCTTTTCTGCACAATGTGTTTATTTGATACGTATCAAATAAACATTATAAACCTAAAAATCCGAATAAAAATAAAGTTTGAATAAAATTCCAATAATATTCACGCCATTCACTAACAATGCCTGCCAACGCAACCACCCCTTGTTTCTCTCTAATTCACATCGAATATTAATCCAAGCTAACTAACCAAAAAACCTTGCTCTTTTTCTAACGTTTTTCATCCTATTCATTGGTCACTATTTTTGTGAACAATACCAAACTTAAATGGCGACGTAAGGAATAAAATAACCGCAGTTAAATTAAATCTTAATTCATTTGGATATATAAATATAAAGATACTTATATTTAAAGTCGGCAACGTCATATAGATGATCGCTCTATAAGGGCAAGAATTTTATATCGTTGAATGCTTTATAAATGTCACTGTATTTACAATCTATAAACATTAGTCGCTAATTCACGTCAATTCTATTTAGGATGATGTAAGGAGATAGCCATGACGACTCAGACGATACCAAGCGAGAAAAAAAAGGGCGGCTTCTTTGCCAACTTTAAATTCCCTTCTGCCTACACCATTCTATTTATTCTAATTGCATTCGTAGCCCTGCTTACCTGGGTTGTTCCAGCAGGCCAATACGACCGAGCAATGAATGAAGAGTTAGGTCGAGAAGTACCGGTAACCGGCACCTATCAAGCAGTAGAAGGTAACCCTCAAGGTGTGATTGACGTACTACTCGCGCCTATTGACGGTTTCTACGACCACAATAGCTATGAAGCTGCAGCAATCGACGTTTCGCTGTTCATCTTAATCATTGGTGGCTTCTTAGGACTAGTAACCAAAACTGGTGCCATTGATGCCGGTATCGAACGCGTCACTGCCCGCCTAGAAGGGCGAGAAGAGTTGATGATACCGATACTGATGGCATTGTTTGCTGCTGGCGGTACCGTCTACGGCATGGCGGAAGAATCACTGCCATTCTATACGCTACTAGTACCAGTAATGATGGCTGCACGCTTTGACCCTCTTGTTGCCGCTGCGACCGTACTGCTTGGCGCAGGGATTGGGGTGCTAGGGTCAACGATTAACCCATTCGCAACCGTGATCGCTGCCAACGCCTCTGGTATCCCATTTACTGACGGTATCGTGCTGCGTATTGCTATGCTCGTTATTGGTTGGATAATTTGTGTTGCCTACGTCATGCGTTACGCAAGAATGGTTCAAGCTGACCCAACAACATCGATTGTCTACGACAAATACAAAGAGAACAAAGCACACTTCCTTGGTAACGCGAGCGACGAAAAACTTGATTTCACCACAACGCGTAAATTAATCCTCACTATTTTCGGTGGCTCTTTCGCTGTGATGATTTACGGTGTATCGGTTGCTGGCTGGTGGATGGCAGAGATCTCAGCGATGTTCTTAGCCGCGACAATCATTGTCGGTATTGTGGCTCGCATGAGCGAAGAAGAGTTTACGACTAGCTTTATTGATGGTGCCCGCGACCTACTTGGTGTAGCGCTTATCATCGGTATCGCGCGTGGTATCGTGGTCGTGATGGACCGCGGTATGATCACCGATACCATTCTGTTCTCTGCAGAACAAATGGTTACCGGGTTATCTTCGGTTATCTTTATTAACGTGATGTTCTTCTTAGAGATTCTATTGTCATTCTTAGTACCATCAACGTCAGGGTTAGCGGTACTGACTATGCCAATCATGGCACCACTGGCCGACTTTGCAGGCGTAGGTCGTGACCTTGTTATCACCGCTTACCAATCAGCATCTGGCTTGGTGAACCTAATCACCCCGACCTCTGCGGTTGTGATGGGTGGCTTGGCGATTGCCCGCGTCCCTTATGTTCGCTGGGTTAAATGGGTAATGCCATTAGTCGGTATCTTAATGGTGTTCTGCATCGTTGTACTAAGTATTGGTGCGCTGATCTAACTTAAAGCACTTCACTCCGTTCTCATCCAAAGCCGCTTCCATAGCGGCTTTTTTATTGCTATCTAATCCAACTCCAACCCAATCACCAAAACAACCTGCCGAGCTGCACACGCTTCATTTAACGCCTCTCTATGACCTATCTCAGTAGCAAAGCTTAAACAAGCAAAAACCACTTGCGACAAAGAGTAAGCCAACGTTTAAACATCAAGGTTAAAGCTAATAAATCGCCAACTATTCTTCGCTCTTATATTTATACAAATATTTAGTCATTTATTAGCGTTAATTATATTTAAAGTAATTTAAACAGTAATAACCAAAGAGGAAATAGTAGTGATTTTTATAGGAAACCGGCTTAAAAAACCCAATTATAAAGTGTGACCACAATAGCTTTATTCGCATTTATTTTGTTAACAACTAATTAATTCCACATCCAAAATTAAATATCTAAATAAAAACATTGCATACTTCCAATCTAAGCTCATTCTTATCAATAAAACCATTTTGCATATAATCCCTCACAAATTGGATTCTAGCTAGGTGAATGAAAAAAGCATGCATAATATTCCCAAGGAGTTAACTATTTAGAAAAGACTGACAATAGTTGAAAGTGCATAAAGTTTGTTAAAACCCTTGATTTTAAAGGGCTACGGGATAAAAAACGATTTGTGATAGATCTCTAAGAATACCTGACTAGCAGGCGTAATATTAATTCCAGACAAGAGATATGAATAAAATAATTCATTCTTCTCAACTGAAAATAAATAATTACTCTTAGCAATAAAAGTAATTCAAATATATAAGAGAGAGACGATCATGAGTAAGTTCTATGTAGGTTCTGAAATAGGTCAATTACGCCGCGTTCTAGTTCACCGCCCAAGACGCGCACTGACTCACCTAACACCCTCTAACTGTCACGATTTGCTATTTGATGACGTACTGGCTGTTGAGCGTGCAGGTAAAGAGCATGACGCATTTACTCAAACGCTACGTGATCAAGGTGTTGAGGTTCTTCTTCTTACTGACTTGCTAGCCGACACACTAGCGGTGTCAGAAGCGAAAGATTGGCTACTAACCTGCCAAGTATCTGATTACCGTTTAGGTAAAACATTCGCCAATGATGTGCGCTGCTACTTGGGCGATTTACCAAACCTAGAGTTAGCAAAAATCCTAACGGGCGGTTTGTCTTACGCTGAGATGCCAATGAAATCATCTTCAATGATGCAAGGCATGCACGCACCAACCGACTTCATTATCGAGCCACTACCAAACCACCTATTTACTCGCGACACATCTTGCTGGGTATATGGCGGTGTATCTATCAACCCAATGGCGAAACCAGCTCGTCAACGTGAAACAAACCACGTTCGCGCTATTTATCGCTGGCACCCAACATTCGCAGGCCAAGACTTCATTAAATACTTCGGCGATGAAGAAAAAATCAATTACGACAACTCAACGATTGAAGGTGGTGACGTTCTTGTACTTGGTCGTGGCGCGGTTCTTATCGGTATGTCTGAGCGTACAACAGCACAAGGTGTTGAACACTTAGCATCTAGCCTATTCAAACACGGTCAAGCGACACAAGTTATCGCAATGCAGTTACCAAAACACCGCTCTTGCATGCACTTAGACACCGTAATGACTCACATGAACGAAGATACGTTCTCTGTTTACCCTGAAGTGGTAAGTAAAGACGTGCAGTGCTGGAACCTAACTGGCGATGAGTCTGGCGCTGTAAAAGTGAAAGAAGAAGGCTACTTCGTAACGGCTATCGAAAAAGCACTTGGCGTAGACAAGCTAAACCTAATCACAACCGGTGGCGACAACTTCCATGCAGAACGTGAACAGTGGAACGATGCAAACAACGTGCTAACGGTTAAACCTGGCGTCGTTATTGGCTACGAAGGCAACACCTACACCAACGAAAAATACGACAAAGCAGGCATCACGGTTCTTCCGATTCCAGGAGACGAACTTGGTCGCGGTCGCGGTGGCGCACGCTGCATGAGCTGCCCAATTGAGCGTGATGGTATCTAATCACTAAGACGAAAACGGCCAAGTTGAACGATCTTAAATAATCTCAGCTTGGCCAGAATGAGAGAACACAATTATGACTAAGCAAACTGTTGTTGTTGCACTCGGCGGTAACGCCCTACTTCGTCGCGGTGAGCCGTTAGAAGCCGATGTTCAACGCCGTAATATTGAAACCGCGGTTAAAACCATCTCTGAAATCGCGAAAGTGTACAACGTGGTTCTAGTACACGGTAATGGCCCACAAGTTGGCCTACTTGCTCTGCAAGGTTTGGAATACAAAAAAGTAAACCCGTATCCGCTGGATGTATTGGGCAGTGAAACTCAAGGCATGATCGGCTACATGCTGATGCAAGAGTTCAAGAACTACCTGCCTGACCGCAACATCTCGTGCATGTTGACTCAAATGACGGTTGATCCAAACGATCCAGCATTTGCGGATCCAACAAAGCCGATTGGTCCGATCTACGAAGAAGCAGAAGCGCGTGAATTAGCGGAGAAATTCCACTGGATAGTAAAACCTGACGGCCAACATTTCCGTCGCGTGGTACCAAGCCCACGCCCTACCGGCATTGTTGAGCACGAAGCGATCACACAGCTTATCGATGCGGGTCACCTAGTAATTTGTACTGGCGGTGGTGGCATCCCAGTGAAAAAAGAGAATGGCAAATTAGTGGGTGTTGAAGCGGTTATCGACAAAGACATGTCAGCGGCTTTCTTGGCGAAACAACTGGATGCGGATGCGCTGCTTATTTTGACCGATGCTGAGGCTGTGTACCTTGATTGGGGCAAGCCAACTCAACACGCACTGCGCAGCACCACACCAAGCGAATTGGCGAAGTTCACATTTGATGCAGGCTCGATGGGGCCAAAAATTGAAGCATCGTGCGAATTCATTCAACAAGGCGGAAAAGTAGTGGGTATCGGCGCACTCGAAGATGGTTTGCAAATCCTGCAAGGCCAAGCGGGCACCAATATCACCAAAGGTTAACGCACTAGCGAGCTTTATCATCTTGAAAAACTTAAAGCTTGAGAAGCTGAAACCTTGAGAGCTTTTAAAGCTTGCGAAAACAGAATTAAACGAAACAAACAGAACCGAACAAATTTAACTAAAAAATTGAATCGCGCTTTCTTGAATTTTCTTTCCCTGTAACAAGAAAGCGCCTAAATCTAAGAAGGAATACATCATGGCTTTTAACCTACGCAATCGTAACTTCCTAAAACTACTAGATTTCACTCCACGCGAAATTCAACACTTGTTAGATCTTTCTATGGAGCTAAAAAAAGCGAAGTACAACGGTTACGAACAGCCAACACTGACTGGCAAAAACATTGCGCTTATCTTTGAGAAAACATCCACTCGTACTCGCTGTGCATTTGAAGTTGCCGCATTCGACCAAGGTGCTCGAGTGTCTTACTTAGGCCCATCTGGCTCTCAAATTGGCCACAAAGAATCAATGAAAGATACCGCTCGCGTTCTTGGCCGTATGTACGATGGCATTGAATACCGCGGCTTCGGTCAAGAAATCGTTGAAGAGCTAGGCGCTTACGCTGGTGTACCGGTATGGAATGGTCTGACTGACGAATTCCACCCAACACAGATCCTTGCTGACTTCCTAACTATGACGGAATACGGTCGTGGTAAACAACTGCATGAAATCAGCTTTGCTTACCTAGGTGATGCTCGCAACAACATGGGTAACTCTCTGATGGTTGGCGCGGCGAAAATGGGCATGGACATTCGCCTTGTTGCTCCAAAACAATTCTGGCCACAAGAAGAGCTATTGGCTCAATGTCGTGAAATCGCAGAACACACTGGCGGCAAAATCACGCTAACAGAAGATGTTCAAGAAGGCGTGCAAGGTTGTGACTTCCTATACACCGATGTTTGGGTATCAATGGGCGAAGCAAAAGAAGCATGGGCTGAGCGTATTAACCTAATGATGCCTTACCAAGTCAACATGGACATGATCAAGGCAACAGGCAACCCACATGTGAAATTCATGCACTGCCTACCGGCTTTCCACGGCGAAGATACCACAGTAGGCAAACAGCTTGCTGCTGAATATCCGCAGCTTAAAGATGGCGTAGAAGTGACAGATGAAGTGGTCGAGTCTGAATTCTCTATCGTGTTCGATGAAGCAGAAAACCGCATGCACACCATCAAAGCAGTCATGGTTGCGACGTTAGGCAGCTAAGAAGTTAAGAAATTAAGCAGTTAAGCAGTTAAGCACTCACTTGTTCGCAAGACGTTAATAAGTTAGGTGCAATGACAGGGAAATGCGGGTGGCGTTCTTGGGATTTTGACCTTGGATAAAGCTCGCATTTTTTTTCATGTAGTTGAATAGATTATTACCTTAAAAAGCCTGAGATCCTCAGTTCCAACAAAGGCTTAAATGGAAGCTTAAAACGGACGTTATTTCGCATAAAAATCCATTAAATGAATACTTTACAGAAAGTATTGCATGGCCTTTTTATCTGAGTATAATCCTCCGCAATTTGTCTTAAGAGAGCAAAAAATGAACCGCAATTTTGTCGCACATGATTGTCAACCAATACGCCTTAGAATGGCGTTGGTGTCATTTTTATTTTGCTCTATTGATCGTTTCGAAGCCTCCTATTTTTAGGGGGCTTTTTTTTGTCCGCAATTTGACTGTATGCATAGAAAAAGGAAGACCCGTTATGGCGCATTCGTTATTTAACAAGCACATCATCTCCATTCCAGAGCTCTCTCGTGATGAACTGGAGCTTATCGTCGATACTGCTGCAAGACTCAAAGCAGAGCCAAATCCAGAGCTGCTGAAAAATAAGGTTGTCGCGAGCTGCTTCTTTGAACCTTCAACTCGAACTCGCCTTTCATTTGAAACCGCAGTTCAGCGCCTTGGCGGCACCGTCATCGGTTTTGATAATGGCGGAAACACATCGCTGGCTAAAAAAGGCGAAACACTTGCCGATTCGGTGCAGGTCATTTCTTCTTACGTTGATGCCTTTGTGATGCGTCACCCACAAGAAGGCGCAGCACGTTTAGCCTCTGAATTCTCTAACGGTGTGCCAATTGTGAATGGTGGCGACGGTGCTAACCAACACCCAACGCAGACCTTGTTGGATCTATTCTCGATTTACGAAACGCAAGGCACGCTCGATAACCTCAATGTGGCATTCGTTGGTGACCTAAAATATGGCCGTACCGTGCACTCATTGACGCAAGCACTCTCAAAATTCAATAACGTGCGTTTCTTCTTTATCGCGCCAGAAGTGTTAGAGATGCCAGATTACATCTGTGAAGAACTGGAAGAGATGGGTATCCAATACAGCACCCACAGCAGCATTGAAGAAGTGGTGCCTGAACTGGATGTGCTGTACATGACTCGCGTACAGAAAGAGCGCTTTGATGCGTCAGAATACGCACACATGAAATCGGCTTACATTCTGACGGCCGATACGCTGAAAGACGCTCGCCAGAACATGAAGGTGCTTCACCCACTGCCACGCGTCGACGAAATAACAACTGACGTCGATAAAACGCCACACGCTTACTACTTCGAACAAGCTGAAAACGGTGTGTATGCACGTGAAGCTTTATTAGCCCTAGTTCTAAACGACACTTTATAAGCAGGAGATACAGTCATGGTTAAACAAACTCAGCTACAAGTAGAAGCGATCCGTAATGGCAGCGTGATTGACCACATCCCTGCTCATCTTGGGATTAAAATTCTCAAACTGTTCAAGCTGCATAAAACAGAACAACGCATCACGATGGGGTTAAACCTGCCATCATCAGCGCTCGGCAACAAAGACCTAATCAAGATTGAGAACATCTTTCTGACCAAGGAACAAGCCAACCAATTAGCTCTATACGCTCCACAAGCGACAGTGAATCAGATTGAAGAGTACAAAGTGGTCAACAAGCTAACACTTGTGCTGCCAGAACAAATCAACAGTGTGTTCGCCTGCCCAAATAGCAACTGTATTTCTCACGGCGAACCTGTCGAAAGTAGCTTTAAAGTGCAACTAAAACACGAAAACGTACAGCTAAAATGTCACTACTGTGAAAAAGTATTCTCTCGCGAGATCATGAGTGAAATTCGCTAACCCTTAGCGCTATTACCTCCGCAACAAAAACCCTTTATAGTTTATGGATATTTATTCCCAACACGGAATAAATATCCATTTAACCAAAGAATAAAACTCCACAATAAAAGCAATTAACCAGAATTTTGTTTGGTGATCGCCCTCAAAAAGATAACTATCCTTTAGTGTTAGACTCAATGAATAGATGATCATACATCTCGCATACCCTCCCTCTTATTTCGGGGTTCATCGGTAAGCCCTAATTAACAATCGTACTCTACGGCTTTGGGAGTGCGTTCTGCGCTATGGACAAGCGATATCAACACGTTGACCTTAAGGAGTTGTTCATGAACCAAATCACTGAGCACGGTTGCTTGTATTCAGCTGAAGATAAAACACTGACTGCCGCGTGCAAACGCTTACTACAACAACAAAGCTTCTCGACCCAGAATCAACTGCGCGAGAAACTGGTCGACATTGGCTATACAGGTATCAGCCAATCGACTGTCTCTCGCATTTTGTCACAGCTTGGCGTTGTCAAAATTCAGAATGCCTGTGGTAAAAAGGTTTACTGCATCACGGTTGAAAGCGCGCCTGTGCGTGTCGATGCCTCAATCTCATCACAAATCGAATTAATTACTCACAACCAAGCGATGGTGATCGTAAAAACAAACCCTGGTTGTGCACAGTTGGTCGCAAGATTAGTCGATATCGACCCACATACCGAGATTATCGGTACGGTTGGCGGCAATGACACCGTACTAATTATCCCGAAAGACACGATGAACATTGATGCTTGCGAACAAGTAGTAAGAGCACGCTTGGGTGTTGCCTAAATGTCTTATTGGCAAGGGCAGTTCACTGCAGTTGCGCTGCTAACCCTCTCTCGACTGCCTAAGAAAGTGGCTCACCCGCCCTAGCGGATATTTGCTGGTCGATGAAACTAATCACAAACTATTACGGTCTGATTGAGTTAAGATACCTTCAACTCCATTTTGATGACTAAATAGTATGCGACGACTTGCCACATTACTTTTTGTTTGTGTTTCCCTGTTCACCCAGCCTGCGTGGGCGCTTTTTGGAAACGACAACGCCGAGCCAAGCTTCGGAGGCAATAACAACGGTTTTGTCCCTGTAGACCAAGCTTTCCCTTTCAATTACTACCAGCAAGACAGCAAGGTCCTTCTCGACTGGCAAGTAAAAGAGGGCTACTACCTCTATCAACATAGCCTCTCGTTCACTGGCCAAAATCTCGCTATCGGCAATGTTGAAATGGAAGATGGCCAACCACACCAAGATGAATTCTTCGGTGAGGTGAGCATTTATACTCAGCCGTTATTCGTGCAAGTTCCACTACAGAGTTACCAAGATGGCTCACAGCTGATCGTTAAGTATCAAGGTTGTGCAGATGCTGGTTTCTGCTACCCACCAGAAACTCGAGTAATCGACATTGAACCGTTTACTTCGACGAATCCTGGGGATATAAAAAGCAGTGATGTGCAAAACAGTGGTGATGCCCAAAATAGCAGTGTCTCACAAGGTTCATCTGCTGCAGCTGGTGAAGCAGACAATTCAGTACAACCCTCTTCTCCTACAGCTGACACAGCAAGCAATGCCACTCAACAAACCAATGCTCCCGTTTCAAAAGAAGCAGGCTTAGCCGATAAGCTCGGTGACAGTTGGTGGACTCCATTACTATTCTTAGCACTCGGTGTTGGCTTAGCCTTTACGCCGTGCGTTCTGCCAATGTACCCAATTCTGACGGGTATCGTCTTGGGTGGCGGCAAGCTCAGCCAAGGCCGCGCGTTAATGCTGTCGTTCATTTATGTGCAAGGCATGGCGTTAACCTACACCTTATTAGGTTTAGTGGTTGCTTCAGCAGGTATGCAGTTCCAAGCTGCGATGCAACATCCTTATGTACTGATCGCGTTGAGCGTTCTGTTCGTGGCGTTGGCGATGTCGATGTTTGGCGTTTATAACCTGCAACTTCCAAGCAGCATCCAAACTTGGCTTAACAATCAAAGTAACAAGCAACAAGGTGGCAATACCTTGGGCGTGTTCGCGATGGGTGCTATCTCTGGCTTGGTGTGTTCACCTTGTACCACGGCTCCATTGTCAGGTGCGCTGCTGTATGTCGCTCAAAGTGGTGACCTATTAACGGGTGCGATTGCTCTGTATGCGTTAGCTATGGGTATGGGTATCCCGCTGATCTTGGTTGCGGTATTTGGTAATAAGCTACTGCCAAAAGCAGGCAGCTGGATGGATAAGGTGAAGATCGTATTCGGCTTTATCTTGCTGGCAGCGCCTATATTCCTGCTAGAGCGCATTATTCCTGAATTATGGGCAACCGTGCTTTGGTCTGGATTAGGCTTCATCGCCTTTGGTTGGCTTTACCACAGCAAGAATGCACTGCCATTCGGCGGCTGGAAGCAAAGCGCAGTGGGTATCATCGCGATGCTCGGCCTATTCGCTTCTGCGCAACCTGCGTTGAATTACTGGTTTGCGGAAAAGAGCGTGGTGGTTGAACAGCAAATCCAATTTGCACGCATCAACACGGTTGAAGAGTTAGAAATCCAGCTCATCGAAGCGAAGAAACTCGGTAAGCCAGTGATGCTCGACTTCTACGCCGATTGGTGTGTGGCCTGTAAAGAGTTTGAGAAGTACACCTTCCACCAAGCTGATGTTGAGAACAAGCTTTCTGATTTCGTCCTGCTTCAGGCTGACGTAACGAGAAATATGCCTCAAGACATTGAACTGCTTAAACAATTACAGGTGCTGGGCTTACCAACAATTGAGTTCTGGGATAGCGAGGGTAACCATGTTCCAAATGCTCGTGTTACTGGATTTATGGCTGCAGATGTATTCTTAAAACACATGCAAGACCACCAGCTATAACGGCAATATTCACCGGAATATCTGCCTCAACGAAAGCCGCACTGTCCCTCCGTAACGAGATGACAGTGCGGCTTTTTTGCTATTCCGAGTAACGCTTTCTTATTCCGGGGGTAAAAGTCGATATGGTTCAGACTTTTAATGCATAGATATTGTCCACATACTCAATCAGGATGATAATAAATATTAACTAAATTGTTAAAAGTATGAACGTCATGGACTCGACCTATACCATCATCATTGCTGATGACCACCCTCTCTTTCGCAACGCCCTGTTTCAGTCAGTTCATATGGCGATCAGCGGTGCGAACCTGCTTGAGGCTGATTCCCTCGATGCCTTACTGACTCTGCTAAAGAAAGAATATGAACCCGACCTGTTGCTTCTCGACCTTAAGATGCCGGGAGCAAACGGGATGTCAGGCTTAATTCAACTGCGTGCTGAATACCCAGATTTACCGATTGTGGTGATCTCTGCCAGCGAGGATGCCAGCGTTGTCACTCAGGTGAAGAGCCACGGTGCCTTTGGCTTTATTCCTAAGTCGAGTGATATGCGTGAATTGGTCAGCGCACTCAATCAAGTGCTGAATGGAGATCCGTTCTTCCCTGAAGGGCTGATCACCAACAATGCAGCCTGTAGCGACCTGGCAGAAAAGCTTTCCACATTGACGCCTCAACAATACAAAGTGTTAGGAATGCTATCGGACGGCCTGCTGAACAAGCAAATCGCGTATGAATTGAATGTTTCGGAAGCGACCATCAAGGCGCATATGACAGCCATCTTCCGTAAACTGGATGTGAAAAACCGAACTCAAGCAGTTATCTTGCTACAAGAAATCCACAATTAAGCTTCGTTTACATCCTCTTCTAAAGTCGTCTTAGGCAAACATAAACCCAGCTTGACGACTTTATGATCATCTATCTCTGCAACCACCCAAGTGATGTCATGCCACTCAAAGCTGTCACCTAATACCGGGTGTGCCCCAAGCTCTTGATCAACCAATTGTTTTAGCGTCATTTCCCGCTCTTCTTCCGAGCCAAGTTCAATACCATAACAATCGCTTACCGCAGCGACCGATAACCCAACATCTAAGAAGAAGTCACCAAAGAATCGAGCGGCTTCTTCTGCCAAAGGTGCCTCACTGAAGAGCTCACTTAGGCTATCTAGGTCTTTATCTTGACCAAGCACACAGAGAATATCGTTCGCCTCTAATATGGTACTGCCCGATGGGTGAAGCAAGGCATCTTGTCGAAACAGTGCAGTGATGCGCGTCCCTTCAGGCATCGATAAACGCTTGAGCGGTTCACCGACACACCACTTTTCCTCTTTCAGCTTGTAGACAAACATCTCCCATTCACTGGTCGGATAAATCTCGATACCGGTACGAGAAATCGGTGTTGGCGTTGGCGGTAGAGTCACTTTAGCGAGTCTTGCGACTTTCATTAAGCTGCCGCCTTGAACAATCAGTGAAACCATAACCACGAAGAAGGCGATATTGAAATACAGCTGAGCATTTGGCAGGCCAGCCATCATCGGGAAAACCGCCAAAATGATCGGAACTGCACCACGTAAACCGACCCAAGAGACAAACCAGCGCTCCTTGGTGGTAAAGCTTCTGAACGGCAACAAACCCAACCAAACCGACACTGGACGAGCAAACAAAATCATACCGAAAGCCAGTGCTAACGCAGGAAGTGCAATGTCCATTAAGGTCGATGGTGTCACCAATAAACCCAACACCAAGAACATCACGATCTGACTTAGCCACGTCATACCGTCTAAGACATTAAGAATAGAGTGTCGAGAACGCGTTGGACGATTACCAATGAACAGACCGACTAGGTAAATCGATAATATGCCACTACCACCAAGCATGTTAGAGAACGCAAACAGAGCCACGCCCCCACTGAGTACCAGAATGGAATAAAGGCCATCAGCCAGTTGTACTCGATTGATTAAGCTCCATAGAACCCAGCCGCCGCCGATACCAACAAGAGTACCGATACCAAACTGCATCGCAAAGCTTTGCAGTAGGAAGTTCATTCCCATCTCAGCGTCAGGGTTACCTAACAGCGCAATTAAGGTCACCGTCAGGAAGACCGCCATTGGGTCGTTAGTGCCTGATTCGATCTCTAGAGTTGAACCCACACGCTCATTGAGACTCTGCCCTTTCAGCAAAGAGAATACCGCTGCCGCATCGGTTGAACCAACAATCGCCCCGACCAAGATGCCCTGCATTAATGACAAGTCAAACAGCCAAGCCGCCATTAATCCGGTTAAGGTTGCTGTACATGCGACACCTATCGTCGCCAGCGAGAGCGAAGGCCAGAAAGCGACCTTGAAGCTCGCCACCTTGGTTCGCATACCGCCATCCAACAGAATCACGGCAAGCGCAAGGTTACTCACCAAGTAGGTCAGTGAGTAATCATCGAAATGAATATTACCGGGTCCATCTTCACCCGCTAACATACCAACGAACAAAAAGATCAAAAGAATAGGAACGCCCAATCGAGAGGACACTTGTGAGAAAAGCACGCTGATGGCGATGAGTACGGCACCAGTCAAGAATAAGTGGTTAATGGTTATTGCGTCCAATTCGTTCCCCCAAAGAATAAAATCCGAGCTTTAAGCCTGTTGATCTTTTGCCACTAGCTTGTTGATCTTCTGCCGTTTAGCAAGGCACGGTCGGTGAAAGTGCCGTGGTTACTATAACAAACTTATGTTTCGCTTCGTGTCATAAGCAGGGCTAAATACCGTTTCTCGGTCATTTAGTTGTTAAATTTTATGACTCGCAGTCTAATTCATCCCTTTTTGTTAGACCTTTGGCTAATTTAACAATACTGTAACATCACATTTTTCTATGGTTATGTCTCCTAGCTCCCATATTTCAGTACATTAGCGCTAATACCATCCCGACTAAAGTTGCACAGATCCCTTGACTTATCCTTGCTACATTCTAAATCGTAACATTACGTTAACACGCTATTTTACAAAACGGTTTCACAAAAACGGTTTCTACGAAAACGGAATAAAGGAGAAGGCAATGGCGTTCGAATCTACGGAACATGCTCAAGCCTACTGGAAGGAAAACTTGGGAATAATGGGAACACTACTCGCAATATGGTTTGTGGTGTCTTACGGCGCTGGCATCTTATTTGTGGATGTCCTCAATACCATTCAATTTGGCGGATTTAAGCTAGGTTTTTGGTTCGCTCAACAAGGTTCAATTTATACCTTCGTGGCGTTGATATTTATTTACGTTGTTCGCATGAATAAGCTGGACAAAAAATACAACGTACAGGAAGACTAGAGGCTAGAACATGGATATTCAAACTTGGACGTTTATTCTCGTCGGTATTACTTTCGCAGTATATATCGGCATCGCAATCTGGGCTCGCGCTGGAACAACCAGTGAATTCTACGTTGCTGGCGGCGGCGTACACCCAGTAGCAAACGGCATGGCAACAGCCGCTGACTGGATGTCGGCAGCATCATTCATCTCAATGGCAGGTATCATCTCATTCGTTGGTTACGACGGTGCGGTTTACCTTATGGGTTGGACAGGTGGTTACGTACTACTTGCGCTATGTTTAGCACCTTACCTACGTAAGTTCGGTCAGTTTACGGTTCCTGATTTCATCGGTGAACGTTACTACTCGAAAACAGCACGTATGGTAGCGGTATTCTGTGCAATCTTCGTATCATTTACGTACGTTGCAGGCCAGATGCGTGGTGTTGGCGTTGTATTCTCTCGTTTCCTAGAAGTTGATATTAACCTAGGCATCATCATTGGTATGGGTATTGTGTTCTTCTACGCAGTGCTTGGTGGCATGAAAGGCATCACTTATACGCAGGTAGCTCAATTCTGTGTCCTCATTTTCGCCTTCCTTGTTCCAGCAATCTTTACCTCAATCATGATGACGGGCAACCCACTTCCACAAGTTGGTATGGGTTCAACGCTATCAGGCACGGATGTTTACCTTCTTGATAAACTGGATGGCCTAACCGAGGAGCTCGGATTTACCGCCTATACCGAAGGTAACAAGAGCATGGTAGATGTATTCTTCATCTGTGCAGCTCTAATGGTCGGTACTGCGGGTCTTCCACACGTAATCATTCGCTTTTTCACAGTACCCAAAGTACGTGATGCTCGTATCTCAGCGGGTTGGGCACTACTGTTCATCTCATTGCTATACACAACAGCACCCGGCGTTGCAGCGTTCGCTCGTGTAAACATGATTGAAACGATTAACGGTCCTGACATGCAAGGTGTCGCAGCAGTAGACGCACCAAGCTGGTATAAAAACTGGGAAAGCACTGGCCTAGTAGGTTGGGAAGATAAGAACGGCGATGGCAAAATGTTCTACTCGGGCGATGAACGCAACGAGATGAAGATTAACCGTGACATCATCGTACTGGCTTCTCCAGAGCTAGCAAAACTACCTAACTGGGTTGTAGCACTACTTGCAGCCGGTGGCCTAGCAGCCGCACTATCAACAGCCGCAGGTCTACTATTGGTCATCTCAACGTCGATTTCACATGACTTGTTGAAGAAAGGCTTTAGACCAAACATGACCGACAAGCAGGAGCTATTAGCCGCTCGTTTGGCAGCGATGGTCGCGATTGTCGGTGCTGGTTACTTAGGTATTAATCCACCAGGTTTCGTAGCTCAGGTAGTAGCTTTTGCCTTCGGCTTAGCCGCAGCATCCTTCTTCCCTGCCATCATCCTAGGTATCTTCTACAAGAAGATGAACAAGGAAGGCGCAATTGCAGGTATGTTGTCAGGTATTGCCTTCACAGCAAGCTACATCATCTACTTCAAGTTCATTAACCCAGCAGCAAGCACACCGGAAAATTGGTGGTTTGGTATCAGCCCAGAAGGCATCGGTACGCTAGGTATGTGTCTAAACTTTGTAGTATCAATTGCAGTGAACAAAGTGACCGCTGAAGTTCCTGAAGATGTACAAGAGATGGTTGAGAACATTCGTTACCCGAAAGGTGCTGGTGAAGCTCACGACCACTAAACAAAGATGTTTAGCAAAAAATGAATCAGTACTTACATTGTAGGGATTAGGTACTGACTCAAGAAAGCCGATACTTTATGTATCGGCTTTTTCTTTTTCCCTGCTATTTTATAAAAAGACTAAAGAAAGGGTTGTTTTTAAACTTTCATTTGATAATAATTATCATTAACATCCATTAAAGAGATGCAAATGATGATGAAAGAGCAGCAGGTTCTCTATTCAAGATTTTACAAAGCACAGGATCGCTTTGCTTCATTAGAGCAAGTTCAAGGTAACGAACCGTTTGTGATTCGAGACTATATCGAATGCGCACTCACGCTGTCGGCTTACTATGAAAAGCATGCCGCTCAAGAAAATATCTTGTTGTGTGAACTGTACCTGCGCCAAGTTTTCTTTCATTTAATTGAAGCGATTGAGTCTCCTGACCACAGTTTCGCCTTTCGTCATATCTGCCTAGACTCTATTCACTCGCCACTATTTTATTTAAAACGCCACTACCGCCAGCAACCGCACGGCCAAGCGCGTTTTTTGAATATCAGCCAGACACTACAACAAGTCCAAGCCCCACTTGGCTAACAAGGATAGAACATGACCCAAGAATTTCGGATTGAGAAAGACAGCATGGGCGAAGTTAAAGTCCCTGCCGATGCGCTGTACCAAGCGCAAACTCAGCGAGCCGCGGATAACTTCGCGTTTAGCTCCCACAGGATGCCAACCAATTTCATTCAAGCACTGGCGTTAATTAAGCAGGCCGCTGCCGATACCAATGCTCAGTTAGGCTTGTTAGAAGGTGATATTGCCAACGCGATTGCCGAAGCCAGCCAAGAGATCATTGAGGGTAAACACCTCGAGCAATTCCCTATTGACGTTTACCAAACGGGTTCTGGTACCAGCTCTAACATGAACGTCAACGAAGTGATTGCCACATTAGCTTCAAGAAGCTTGCAAGGCGACGTGAACCCTAATGATCACGTCAACATGGGCCAAAGTAGTAACGATGTGGTACCAACCGCAATTCAAGTCAGTGTGGCTTTGATGGTCGAAAATAAGCTGTTACCTGCATTAACTCACCTTTCTGAATCGCTTGCCGTTAAGCAACAAGAGCTTGCTGAAATAGTAAAAACCGGTCGTACCCACCTAATGGATGCAATGCCAATTACCTTTGCACAGGAACTTGGTGGTTGGAAATTTCAAATTGAACACGCCAAGCAATCGATAGAGAACACCCTGCCAGCTATTAAGGCTTTAGCTCAAGGCGGAACCGCAGTCGGTACAGGGATAAATGCTGACCCACGTTTTGCCGATAAATTTGCGAGTAACCTGTCTCAAACAACAAAGATCAGTTTTACCTCGAGTGAAAACTTCTTTTTTAACCTCAGCAGCCAAGACGCGATCGTTGCATTGTCTGGTCAGCTTAAAACTGCAGCAGTTGCGATCATGAAGATCTCAAACGATCTTCGTTGGATGAACTCCGGACCGCTGGCTGGCTTAGGTGAAATTGAATTGCAGGCTCTACAGCCAGGTTCATCGATCATGCCCGGAAAAGTAAACCCTGTGATTCCAGAGGCAGCTGCAATGGCGGCAGCACAAGTGATTGGCAATGACACCACCATTACGGTGGCTGGACAATCGGGTAACTTCCAACTGAATGTGATGTTGCCGGTGATTGCTCATAACGCGTTAGAAAGTATTGAATTGTTGGCAAACAGCTCTGTCGCATTAGCTGACAAAGCGATTGCCACCTTCACGGTACGCCAAGACAATCTCGACTTGGCGCTGTCAAAGAATCCAATTCTCGTGACAGCCCTAAACCCTGTAATTGGTTACCTCAAAGCGGCGGATATTGCCAAGAAGGCTTACAAAGAAGGCTTACCGATTCTTGATGTTGCGGAAAGAGAAACCGACCTTAGCCGAGAAGAACTCAGCAAGCTTCTTGATCCAACCACACTGACGCAGGGTGGAATCGCAGGCTAGTTAGTTAGTTAGCAAGAAAATAAGAACTAACGATCCTTACTGAAACAAAAAGGCCTCATACGAGGCCTTTTTTACATCCGTTCATTAATTAGGAATTCGAGCTGATTATTCTTAACTAACTCACCCGATTTAGAACCGCTCTTAATTTTAGCGGTTTCACGGGCTTAGCAATAAAGCTAAAGCTATTGGCCTTTATCGCTGCCAACATGTCATCAGTTCTGTCCGCACTAATAATGACGCCCTCAAAAGAATCACCAAGACGTAGGCGGCACTGCTGTAAGACTTCAAGTCCAGTTCTGCCATTATCTAAACGATAATCAGAGAAAATCACATCTGGATGCCATTCATCGTCTAAACACTTTAAGCTTTCAACCAAATCAACAGCCGTCTTAACCTCACAGCCCCAACGACCAATCAGGTTTTCCATACCGACTAATATTTCTCGTTCATTATCGACACACAATATTTTCAAGTGTTCGATATCACTGGTCGCCATTGGTGTCGAAACTTGCACAACCGGAGCAACCTGTTCGGCTCTCGCTAACGTGATGGAAAAAACACTGCCTTGCCCTGGCCATGATCGCATTGATATTTGGTGACCCAAGACATGAGCGATGCCTTTAGAAATCGCGAGCCCTAACCCCAAGCCTTGATCGGCACGAACTTGGCTACCACGGGTAAACTCTTCGAAGATTTCCTGCTGCTTATCTTCATCGATACCGGTTCCGTTATCCCATACATCGATTCGCACCTGGCCGTTAACTCGCCTCGCTCCAAGCACCACTTTCCCTTCAGGGTTATAACGAAAGGCGTTAGTCAAAAAGTTCTGAATAACACGTCTTAATAACTTAGGGTCAGAGTGAATAAACAGAGATGAAGGGATCATCTTGAACTGGATTTTTTGTTGTGTCGCCAAAGCACTAAATTCAGCATTCAAATGGATAAGAACATCATGCACGGCAATAGCATGAACATTGGTTTCTAATTTTCCCGACTCCAATCGAGAGATATCTAATAAATCACCAATCAAGTCTTCAGCAGCACCCAGTGCACTTTCGATATGGGATGAAAGCTGCTTCACCTCTTGTTCTTTTGCTACCTCAGAGAGCGAAGAAGCAAACAAGCGAGCAGCATTCAGTGGTTGCATTAAATCGTGGCTAACCGCAGCAAGAAAACGACTCTTGGATTGTGATTCTTGATCCGAAATCTGAGTTGCTTTTACCAAGCGATGATTCAGTTTCTCGAGCTCTTGAGTTCGCTCATGCACTCTCGATTCCAAGCTTTCATTGGCATCTTTTAGCGCTTGCTCTGCTTGTCTGAACACCGTGATGTCGGTAAAGCTCATCACAAAGCCACCACTTGGCATCGGGTTACCTTGCACTTCAATGACTCGGCCATCAGGACGAATACGAGAAGAGGTATGTCGGGTGCCTTGTTCAAGGTGATAAACACGACGTCGAACGTGATCTTCTGGGTCACCCGGACCACACAAACCTTGTTCAGCATTATGACGAATAACGTCAGCAATCGGTCGGCCTACTTGAATCAACCCGGCCGGAAATTCAAACAGTTCTAAATAACGCTGATTCCACGCTACCAAGCGCATCTGTTTATCCACCACCGCAATACCTTGGCCAATATGCTCGATTGCACCTTGCAGTAAGCCACGACTAAAATCATATAGCTCAGAGGCTTCATCAACAATAGTTGCAACCTCTTCAAGTTGCATGTTTCTGCCTTGCAACGCAGAAGTGAGTACTAACTTAGCAGAAGAGGCACCAAACACACCCGCAAGCACGCGTTCTGCATGTCGAATCAGGCTTGCAGGCGCTTGTTGATTAGGAAGCAGCGGTTGACCGTGTTGTTGCCAATAACTGTGTAAGGCACTTTTTGCTCGTTTTCGACCAACAAAACGAGACGCGAGCATCTCCAATTCAGCCACTGTTACACGGCTCTGATAGAGGCTTATATTTTCATTCTCAGGTAACGGTGTACCAACAAATGCCGCTGATTGTAAGCGCTCACTTAGGCTTGGTCTTGTCATCATCGAAACCACGACATAACACAGGGTGTTGAGCACAATACTCAATACGATGCCCCAGTTTGAGCTACTGATATCCCAGCTACTTAGTAATTCTGGCGGCGTAATAATCCACAACAATAGGTTGCTCTCGCTATCACCTGCCAACATGCTGGTTTGGCTCATCAAGGTAATAAGCCAAATAACTGAACCTACCAATAAACCTACATAAACCCCCTTTCGATTCCCTGGCCGCCAATACAAGCCACCAAGCAATGCCGGTGCAAACTGCGCGATGGCAGCAAACGAAAGAAAGCCAATCGCCGACAAGGAATGAATCGTATCAAGTGCCTGATAAAACACCCAAGCGCCGAGTAAAAGTAGGAGGATCAATCCGCGACGAATCACCAATAACAAACCAGAAAAATGCTTATGGGTTCTTTGGGTTAGACGCATACGACGCAACAGTAACGGCATCACCAAATCGTTCGATACCATGATCGCTAATGCGATGGTCGACACAATCACCATGCCACTGGCAGCGGAAGTACCACCCAGAAAAGCGAGCAGGGCAATATGATTAGCCCCTTCGGCCATTGGCACACTGATGACATAGGTATCGGCAGGCATGTTAGTGAGTAACCCCTGACCTGCCCAAGCAATAGGCAGAACGAACAGCCCCATCAAGATAAGGTAAACTGGGAATAACCAACGTGCCGTATGCAAATCTTGCGGGCGTTCGTTCTCAACCACCATGGTATGGAACTGACGAGGTAAACAAACAATAGCCAGCATGGTTAAAACGGTATGGATGATTAAGGTCGGAATATTGGGCGATTCATAGGTGGAAGCTGCAACATCAAGCAGGTCAATTTTATCGCTACTCATCGCCAGATAAATGATAAACAAACCGACAATTAAAAATGCCACGAGCTTAACAATAGATTCAAATGCCACTGCCATCATCATGCCACGGTGATGTTCTGTGTTGTCGATGTGTCGAGTACCAAACAGCATCGTAAAAATAGCTAAAGCACCAACAACAAACCAAGAAACATGATAATCCTGATAACCAAAATCAGCCGCGAGGTTAGGGGCGACAATATCCAAGCCCATGGTAATACCACGAAGTTGTAGTGCGATATAAGGAAGAATACCGACGACGGCAATAATGGTTACGGCAACCGCCAATCCTTGTGATTTTCCGTAACGAGCCGCGATAAAGTCAGCAATTGAAGTGATATGTTCACGCTTCGCAATTAGGATCAGCCGAGCTAAGATCCGCCACCCTAGCGTAAACACCAAAATAGGCGCGAGATAAATGGGTAAAAAGGACCAAGGGTTATTACTGGCCTGCCCGACCGTGCCATAGAAGGTCCACGAGGTACAATACACCGCGATAGAAAGGCTATAAATCCACGGGCGCCAACGCGATAGCCAACGAACCTGCCTGTCTCCATACCAAGCGATCAGAAATAACACGCCCAAGTAGGCTAAAGAGACTGGAACTACTACCCATCCTTGCATTGAAAACCCTTTCTTCATCCATAAAAAAACCTCTCCATAAGGGAGAGGTTTCATTTAACTAAGGATACGTCATTAACTCAATCGCATCGCTCAAATTCTGTGCTTTGGGCTTTAATTCTGAGCATCAGATTGAGCTGAGGCTGTTTGATTAACCTCAACCACTGAACTTCTTTCATCCAGTTTAATGAATAAGGCTAATCCGCCCATAGCAGCCATGCCCCAGAAAATATTCGCACCCCACAGTTCATACCCCCAACCACTCAAGGTCGTCATCAGTGCGATAAAAGCACCAAGAGGGATCGCATTATAAAGAGCTTGCAGCGCCACCATCTTGTTTTGCTCTTCAGATTGAATGTATTGAATCGCAGCAATATGAGCCATTGCGAATGTCACACCGTGCAGCAACTGAGCCACTATCAATACTGGAATCGCAATCGTTGATGCTGTGATACCCCAACGAGCCATTACCCCGATACCAGCTATCACAAACAGAGTGCGCAATGATAATCCAGCAAACAATCGCTTGCTCAGAGCAAATACAGCCACCTCAGCAACCACAGCCAAGCTCCACAGATAACCGATGATCGCCTCAGAGTGCCCCGCCTCTTTCCAGTAAATCGCACTAAAGCTGTAATACGCGGCGTGGCTTCCTTGAAGCAGTGCCATCAATGCAAGAAACTTCACTACCGACGATTCACGTAATAGTTGACCAAGTTTAGGTCTTTCAGCAACTTGCTCTGATTCTGTCACCGGCATTACGTTCGGGTTTCTCATCGCGAACAACAGAGAAACCAAAACTCCTGCCAGCGCAGTATACAAAATCATATCCGTGCCAAATTCAGCCACCAGATAACCAACCACCGTTGAACCTGCAATAAATGCAACTGAACCCCACAAACGTGTACGTCCGTAATCGAGCATCTTGAGACGGCTGTAATGGTTCGCCATTGCATCAGAAAGCGGAATAATCGGTCCATAGCAGAGGTTGAACATTACCGTTGCTAGCAGCATCAATAAAAAGCTACCACCAGTAAAGAAATGGAAACCAACAAATAATAGCGCGACAAAACTGAGGCAACGCAATGCTGGTATTAAATGCTCAACTTTATGGATACGCGGTGTTATCACAAAGTTGGCAACACAACGCGTAGCCAAACCCACACCAATTAATACGCCAATGTCCCCTGCAGAAACGCCTTGGTCTTCAAACCACAGCGCCCAAAATGGCAGATAAACGCCATAGGCAAAAAAGAAACCAAGAAAATACTGGGATATCCAGCCATAAGGGGAAGGACTAAACATAGGCGACCTATAAAAATGTGTGGAACAAGGAAGCGCCAATTATGCCTAGGTCGCATACGATGAAAAAGGGAATTATTACTAAGATAACATTCCCATATTGAACCCAATCGTCATTTCACACTTCAATCAAGATCATGCTTCAGCCAAGAACCACATTCGCATTTAGACTAAAGTCGTCTGGAGCTTCTCTGGTAATTTGTCAGACTGAGTAAAGACTCCCACTTGTTTCGATGCTTATGCCTGATAAATTTAATATGCAGCACCCACCCTTCGATAGCCTGTCCGACACCGAACAGTTGAAGCTGCGCTCTTCATTAGACGTGGTGTATTACCGCTCTCAAGAAGTAATCCTGGAAGCCGATAGGCCGAGCCGACACCTGCACATTTTGATCAAAGGAGCGGTTGAAGAGCGCGCGAGCAGTGATGGCGAGATTTACGCACACTATGCCAATGACGATATTTTTGATGTCCGAAGCCAGTTTGAACCTCACACCAAACACCAATACATCGCGCTCGAAGATACATTAAGTTATCTGCTGCCCACCGAGATTTTTCTCGAGCTTTACCACGCTAATGGCCAATTCGCCGCCTACTTTGATAGCAACCTATCAACACGTAAAGCACTGATCGAAGCCGCCCAACAGCAGCAGAATCTAGCCGAGTTCATATTGACCAAAGTGGATGACTCTATCTATCACCCACCACTGATACTTGAACCGAACCAACCTATCAACCAAGTCACTCAAACCCTTAAAGAACGAGGGTTGGACTCAGCTCTGATTCATTTGGAACATGATGATCCAAAAGCTTTGGAATCATCATGTTACTTACCGTATGGAATCGTCACTCGAACCAATTTATTGCATGCTGTGATGCTCGATAATTTCCCACTGGATGCGCCCGTCGGCAAGATCGCGACGTTTCCGGTGATGCACGTAAATCAAGGCGACTTCTTATTTAACGCCATGATTACCATGACCAGAAATCGGGTAAAAAGGTTGATGGTTTGTGATGGTCTAAATGCAGTTGGCATGGTGGATATGACACAGATCCTCAGTGCATTCTCCACTCACTCTCACGTTCTCACTTTGCGTATTGCTCGCGCCACCAGCGTTGAAGAATTGGCAATGGCTTCTAACAAACAGCGTCAACTGGTCGAGAGCTTGCTCAGTAACGGGATTCGCACACGCTTTATCATGGAGCTGATTTCTGCGGTTAATGAACAGATCATAGAGAAAGCTTTTGAGTTGGTGATCCCACCGGCACTGCATAATCATTGCTGCCTAATCGTGTTGGGGTCCGAAGGCCGTGGGGAACAAATTCTCAAAACCGATCAAGACAACGCGCTAATAATTCAAGATGGTTTGGAGTGGCATCAATGCCAAAGTGCCATGAACGACCTCACTCATACCCTTCAACAATTGGGTTACCCACTGTGCCCTGGCAACGTGATGGTCAACAATCCGAAATGGGTACATTCAGAACAAGAGTGGAAACAGACCCTCACCCATTGGGTAAAAAAAGCCACGCCAGACACCGTAATGGATATTGCGATCATGGCAGATGCACACGCAGTAGCGGGTAATAGAGAGTTATTAAAACCTGTAAAGCAGCACCTCAGCGATTTGATGCTCGGACAAGAATTGATTCTGACGGAGTTCTGCCGCCCGGCGTTGAACTTCTCGGTCCCCCTCACCCTATTTGGCAATGTGAAGCAATCCAAGTCAGGGCTCGATATCAAACAAGGCGGTATTTTCCCAATCGTGCATGGTGTGAGAGCGCTTTGCCTAGAGCATGGTGTCACGGTCAACAACACCTTCGAACGCATTGAGCAGCTGGTCAGCAAGAAGGTATTAGAGCAAAGCACCGCAGACAATCTCAGTGAAGCTCTCAAACAATTCTTTAAGTGGCGCTTAGCCCAAAGGCTTTCTCAGCAGCACAGCAGCAACAAGATCAACGTCAAACTGATGGAGCGAGCAGACAGAGATCTGCTTCGTCATAGCTTACATGTGGTGAAGAAATTCAAGCAATGGCTAGGTTACCACTATCAAATAAGAGATTAGGCGGCTGAACGATGAATAGATTGGTTCGTTATTACTGGCATCACAAGCTCAAAGGCTCTCCTTATCAGCCTCTGTTTGCTACGCCTACACATAATGAATATGTATCGCTCGATTGTGAAACCACCAGCCTCGACCCTAATCAGGCGGAACTAGTCACTATTGCCGCGACAAAGATCATCGGTAACCGAATCATTACCAGCCAACCTTTTGAAGTTCGACTCAGAGCACCTCAGTCACTCGATTGCAATTCCATCAAAATCCACCGCATTCGCCATCAAGATCTAAAGCACGGTATAGAAGAGAAACAAGCCCTAATTGAGCTACTGAACTTCATCGGAAATCGTCCTTTAGTCGGCTATCACATCCGCTATGACAAGAAGATTCTCGACCGTGCCTGTTTAAAACAGCTTGGGTTTCCACTGCCTAACCGATTAGTCGAAGTGAGCCAGCTCTACCAAGATAAACTCGAAAGGCAGCTACCCAATGCCTATTTTGACCTCAGTATCGATGCTATCTGTCGTCAGCTCGATTTACCTATCCCGGTCAATAAACATGATGCATTACAAGATGCTATCTCCGCTGCTCTGATTTTTGTTCGCCTAAAGCACGGCGACTTACCGCGCTTCAACTCTTCGTATACCTAATTCAACTACTGCCTTTCCACATAGAGAGCAATCTCTCAAAAATGAACTTAACTCGCTATTTTTTAAGTGAAAAGCGGCGTCTCATCCTAAAGTCTAATTGTGGAAATCGCCGTCCTAGCCGAGAGTGATAGCACAACGACGGTTCTGTAATAGACCTAGAAACTGAACACAAAGGAAGTTGCCAGTTCATTAGGAATGTAGGCACAAGGAGAGATGCAATGAGTGAAGCCCACGTTTATCCGGTAAAAGAAAATATTAAATCAACCACGCACGCGGATAATGACACTTACCTAGCCATGTACCAACAATCTGTTTCTGACCCTGAAGGCTTTTGGGGTGAACACGGAAAAATCGTTGATTGGATTAAGCCTTTCACACAGGTAAAAAACACCTCTTTCGACCCTGGCCACATTGACATTCGCTGGTTTGAAGATGGCACGCTTAACGTTTCGGCTAACTGTATCGACCGCCACCTTGCTGAGCGCGGTGATGAAGTCGCTATTATCTGGGAAGGCGATGACCCAGCTGATGATAAAACCCTAACCTTTAACGAACTGCACAAAGAAGTGTGCCTGTTTTCAAATGCTCTGAAAGAGCAAGGTGTACGCAAAGGTGATGTGGTTTGTTTATACATGCCAATGGTTCCAGAAGCTGCTGTTGCCATGCTGGCATGTACCCGTATCGGTGCGGTTCACACAGTCGTATTTGGTGGTTTCTCACCAGAAGCTCTGTCTGGTCGTATTATCGATTCAAATTCTAAAGTCGTTATCACTGCCGATGAAGGCGTGCGTGGCGGCCGTGCTGTTCCACTGAAGAAAAACGTCGATGAAGCACTGACTAACCCTGAAGTGAAAAACATCGAGAAGGTTGTCGTATTCAAACGCACCGGCGGTGATGTTGCTTGGCACGAACACCGTGATGTTTGGTGGCATGATGCTATTGCTAATGTATCGGCAGATTGCCCACCAGAAGAGATGAACGCAGAAGACCCACTATTCATCCTTTATACGTCAGGCTCTACAGGTAAACCGAAAGGTGTTATGCACACCACAGGTGGCTACCTTGTTTATGCAGCCATGACCTTCAAATACGTATTCGACTACCAAGAAGGCGAAACCTTCTGGTGTACAGCGGATGTAGGCTGGATTACCGGTCACACTTACCTTGTTTACGGGCCGCTTGCCAATGGCGCAAAAACAATCCTATTCGAAGGCGTGCCTAATTACCCGAACACAAGCCGTATGAGTGAAGTGGTCGATAAGCATCAAGTTAATATTCTTTATACTGCACCAACAGCGATTCGCGCTTTGATGGCGAAAGGTAATGAAGCGGTTGAAGGTACTTCTCGTGACAGCCTAAGAGTCATGGGTTCAGTAGGTGAACCTATCAACCCTGAAGCGTGGGAGTGGTATTACAAAACAATCGGTAATGAGCAGTCTCCGATTGTCGATACATGGTGGCAAACAGAAACGGGCGGTATCTTAATCTCACCACTGCCGGGCGCAACAGACCTAAAACCGGGTTCAGCGACTCGCCCATTCTTCGGTGTACAGCCCGCGCTGGTTGATAACATGGGTAACATCATTGAGGGTGCAACAGACGGCAACCTTGTGATTCTTGACTCTTGGCCAGGCCAGATGCGTACCGTACATGGCGATCATGACCGTTTTGAACAGACTTACTTCTCAACCTTTAAAGGCATGTACTTTACCAGTGATGGTGCTCGTCGTGATGAAGACGGTTACTACTGGATTACTGGCCGTGTTGATGACGTGCTTAACGTATCTGGTCACCGTATGGGTACCGCTGAGATTGAATCGGCTCTAGTGGCGTTTGATAAGATTGCTGAGGCCGCGATTGTCGGTATTCCTCATGATATTAAAGGCCAAGCCATTTACGCTTACATCACATTGAATGATGGTGAGTTCCCAACTGCAGAGCTTCATAAAGAAGTGAAAGACTGGGTACGTAAAGAGATTGGTCCTATCGCAACGCCAGATGTCCTGCATTGGACAGACTCTCTGCCAAAAACTCGTTCGGGTAAGATCATGCGTCGTATCCTGCGTAAAATTGCCACCGGCGATACTGGAAACCTAGGTGATACCTCGACACTGGCCGACCCAAGTGTGGTTGATAAACTGATTGCAGAGAAAGCAGAACTGGCATAAGCAACCCGTCACATTAGCTAATCACTGTTTAAAACAGACCATAACGAAACCGTCACCTATGTGGCGGTTTTTTTATGACCGATCTTGATCTCAAATATCTTCGATAAAATTAAAGCCATCGTGGTTTTTTGTTAAGTTGATAACAATTCCATGCTGTACTTATAGGAGATTAGACCAGTAAATTGCTGCGATTTGCGCTGAATTAGCTATAATCTGGTTCTAATTTTTAAATTTGGGTTTTTCTTACTGGAAATTAACCCCAAATTTTCAATAAAATGGCAACATTCACATTCGTAAACACGATAAAGGAAGATAGCCCCACAATGTCTACAAAGTTTCGCATTCTAGTTTTAAATGGCCCAAACCTTAACCTGTTAGGCCTTAGAGAGCCTGCACACTACGGTTCTCAAACACTTGACCAGATTATTAGCTCATTGACCGAGCAAGCGAAAACACAAGATGTTGAGCTGTCTCACTTACAGTCAAATCGTGAGTATGAACTGATTGAAGCTATCCATAGTGCTTATCAAAATGTTGATTTCATTATTATCAACCCAGCGGCCTTTACACATACCAGTGTGGCGTTGCGTGATGCACTACTTGGTGTTGCTATCCCATTTATTGAGGTTCACCTATCGAATGTTCACGCACGTGAATCATTCCGTCACCACTCTTACCTATCTGATAAAGCAGAAGGTGTGATTTGTGGCTTAGGTGCCCAAGGTTATCAATTTGCTTTGACGGCTGCGCTCAACAAGCTCAACGCAAAGTAAATAAAAACAACGAACTATTACTAACCTACTCAGTCAAAGAGTAAGTTCAATTAACAGATAAAGAGAAAGAAACAATGGATATTCGCAAAATCAAAAAGCTAATCGAATTGGTTGAAGAGTCTGGTATTTCTGAGCTAGAAATCTCTGAAGGTGAAGAGTCAGTACGAATCAGTCGTAACAGCCCTGTATCTACAGCACCGATTCAATATGCAGCGGCTCCAGCTCCTGTAGCGGCAGCACCTGCGGCGGCACCTGTAGCAGCAGAAGCAGCAGCTCCTGCAGTTCCAGCTGGTCACCAAGTTCTTTCTCCAATGGTTGGTACTTTCTACGGCGCTCCAAGCCCAGATGCAAAACCATTCGTTAAGGTTGGTCAATCTGTAACTGCTGGCGAAACGCTATGTATCGTTGAAGCAATGAAAATGATGAACCAAATCGAAGCTGATAAATCTGGTGTTGTAACGGCTATCCTAGTTGAAGACGGTCAACCAGTAGAATTCGACCAAGCTCTAGTAATTATCGAATAATAGAGAGCACTCATTATGTTAGATAAATTAGTAATCGCGAACCGTGGTGAAATTGCACTGCGTATTCTGCGAGCATGTAAAGAGCTTGGCATCAAAACGGTAGCGGTTCACTCAACAGCTGACCGCGATCTTAAGCACGTACTGCTTGCTGACGAAACCATTTGTATCGGTCCAGCTCGTGGTATCGATAGCTACCTAAACATCCCTCGTATCATCAGCGCAGCTGAAGTTACAGGTGCAGTAGCTGTTCACCCTGGCTACGGCTTCCTATCTGAAAATGCAGATTTTGCAGAACAGGTAGAGCGCAGTGGTTTTATCTTCGTTGGCCCTAAAGCTGAAACCATTCGCATGATGGGTGACAAAGTGTCAGCTATCACGTCAATGAAGAAAGCTGGCGTACCTTGTGTACCGGGTTCTGACGGCCCTCTTGATGATGATGAAGTGAAAAACAAAGCGCACGCTAAGCGCATTGGTTTCCCTGTAATCATCAAGGCATCTGGCGGCGGCGGCGGTCGTGGTATGCGTGTTGTTCGTACTGAAAAAGAACTAACAGAAGCTATCGCGATGACGCGTGCTGAAGCAAAAGCATGTTTCAATAACGACATGGTTTACATGGAAAAATTCCTAGAAAACCCACGTCATATTGAAGTACAAGTGCTTGCAGATGGCCAAGGCAATGCTATCCACCTAGGTGAGCGTGACTGTTCAATGCAGCGTCGTCACCAGAAAGTTGTGGAAGAAGCACCAGCTCCAGGTATCACTGAAGAGATGCGTAAGTACATCGGTGACCGTTGTACTCGTGCATGTCTTGAGATTGGTTACCGCGGCGCAGGTACATTTGAATTCCTATACGAGAACGGTGAGTTCTACTTCATCGAAATGAACACTCGTATCCAGGTTGAGCACACGATTACTGAAATGGTAACGGGTATCGACCTAGTGAAAGAGCAACTTCGCATTGCTGCTGGTCAGCCTCTATCATTCACACAGGATGATATTAAGCTGCGCGGCCACTCAATCGAATGTCGTATCAACGCGGAAGATCCAGTTCGTTTCTTACCATCTCCAGGTAAGATCACGCGCTTCCATGCTCCAGGTGGTATGGGTGTTCGTTGGGAATCTCACATCTATACTGGCTACACAGTACCACCACACTACGATTCAATGATCGGCAAGCTGATCACTTACGGTGAGAACCGTGACGTAGCGATTGCACGTATGAAGAACGCACTAGCAGAAATGATTGTTGAAGGTATCAACGTCAATACTGAGCTGCAATTAGCGATTATGAACGACGAAAACTTCCAACACGGTGGGGCAAACATCCACTACCTTGAGAAGAAACTTGGTCTGCAATAGAAGCTAGTCTTCCGTAATACGTTCTCTGTAGAACAGTAATAAATGCTCACTTCGGTGGGCATTTTTGTTTTTAAACACTCGCAAAAATCAATCAATAATCCCTCTTATAATCCGCGGTGTTTTGATGAATTTGCTCATATTTTCTGCTAGACTCCCCATCCAATTTTTCTCATATAGAAGATGCAGCCATGCCTTGGATTCAAATCAAGCTTAATGCGACCAATGAAAATGCCGAACAAATCGGCGACATGTTAATGGAAGAGACTGGTGCTCTTTCCGTAACTTTCCTGGATGCACAAGATACCCCTGTATTTGAGCCTCTGCCGGGTGAAACTCGCCTTTGGGGTGATACTGACATTCTCGCGCTTTACGACGCTGAGACTGATACTGGTGTCGTTCTAGCGCAGATTAAAGCAAGCAACATGTTCCCTGCAGACTTTGCTCATAAAGTAGAGCAAATTGAAGACAAGGATTGGGAACGTGAATGGATGGACAACTTCCACCCAATGAAGTTTGGTGAGCGTTTATGGATCTGCCCTAGCTGGCGCGATATCCCTGAACCTGACGCTGTAAACGTAATGCTGGATCCCGGTCTTGCATTTGGTACAGGTACTCACCCGACAACGGCATTGTGTCTTGAGTGGCTTGAAGGCTTAGACCTTACAGGCAAAACCGTGATCGATTTCGGTTGTGGTTCAGGCATCCTAGCGATCGCTGCGATCAAACTTGGCGCGGCAAAAGTTATCGGGATCGACATTGATCCTCAAGCCCTGCTTGCATCAAAAGACAACGCACAACGCAATGGCGTGGCAGAGCAACTAGAAGTCTTCTTACCACAAGATCAACCGGAAGGTTTACTTGCTGACGTTGTTGTTGCCAACATCCTTGCTGGCCCATTACGCGACCTTTCTGGCATCATTAAAGGCCTAGTTAAGCCAAATGGTGTACTTGCGATGTCGGGTGTTTTAGATACACAAGCGGAAGATGTTGCGACTTATTATCGTGATGAGCTTCACATTGATCCGATCATTGAACAACAAGAATGGTGTCGAATCTCAGGTCAGAAGCAAGGCTAGGTAAGACTTTGAGCGCTAATTGACTGAAATTTAAACAAATTACAAAAACAAATTGTAAATGCTCAAATATTAGTCTTTTCACGCAGCGAAAAAATGCGTAAAATGCGCGCCCTTGCTGGTACAGAACTGTGATGACATTTTTGAAAATCGGAAATTATCAACTTAAGAACAATCTAATCGTCGCTCCTATGGCTGGCGTAACGGATAGACCATTCCGTGAGTTGTGTCTTCGTTACGGTGCGGGGATGGCAGTCAGTGAAATGATGTCCTCCAATCCTAAAGTTTGGAAAACGTCAAAGTCTCAGCAGCGTATGGTACATGAAGGCGAATCGGGCATTCGTTCAGTACAAATCGCTGGTGCAGATCCACAGCTTATGGCCGAGGCTGCTCAATTTAATGTCGATAACGGTGCGCAAATCATCGATATCAACATGGGGTGTCCAGCCAAAAAAGTGAATAAGAAGCTTGCGGGCTCAGCTCTACTGCAGCATCCAGAACTCATTGAAGATATTCTGAAAGCGGTGGTAAATGCTGTCGACGTTCCAGTAACGTTGAAAACGCGCACAGGCTGGGACACAGACAACAGAAACTGTGTTCAAATCGCGAAAATAGCCGAAGACTGCGGCATACAAGCTCTTGCCCTTCATGGGAGAACTCGCGCTTGTATGTACAAAGGTGAGGCAGAATACAAACACATTAAAGCAGCGAAACAAGCAGTATCTATTCCGGTTATCGCTAACGGTGATATCGATAGCCCGGAAAAAGCGAAGTTTGTGCTGGAGTACACCGGTGCTGATGCTTTAATGATAGGTCGACCTGCCCAAGGACGTCCTTGGATTTTTAACGAAATCCTACACTATTTGGAAAACGGCACCACGATGGACCCGCTCCCGATTTCGGAAGTGAAAGACATCATGCTTGGTCATGTGAACGCTCTACATGAGTTTTATGGCGAGTTTTTAGGCCCCCGAATTGCTCGTAAGCATGTGGGTTGGTACCTAAAAGAACATGAACAAGCGAGTGAGTTTCGCCGTACCTTCAACGCATTCGAAGCAGGTGATCTGCAGCTTGAAGCGCTAGAAGGTTTTTTTGATAACGTTGCACCATAATTACGAGAAGAGCTAGACCGAATATGTTCGAACAAAATCTGACTTCAGAAGCATTGACAGTAACTACAGTTACATCACAAGACCAAATCACGCAGAAACCACTACGTGACTCAGTTAAAGCATCATTGAAAAATTACCTTGCTCAATTAAACGGTCAAGAAGTCAGCGAGTTATACGAATTAGTATTAGCTGAAGTTGAACAGCCACTACTAGACACTATCATGCAGTACACTCGCGGTAACCAAACTCGCGCAGCAACCATGATGGGTATTAACCGCGGTACTCTTCGCAAGAAACTTAAAAAATACGGCATGAACTAATCGTTCTTTCGTAATTTATTGAATGGAAAGCCAAGCTCATTTTTTGAGTTTGGCTTTTTTTTTGGCTTGTCGAACCGTAATAGGTGGCTGATTACTCTCCAGTGCGACAGCAGCGCTCTTTATCAACGTTTGCTGAATCCAAGGCTGCCAGAATAGAACAATGGCTTGCATCGTCGTCTACGTGGCCACAACACGCATCATTGATCTTTTTAAGTGCAGTGCGAATCTTGGTTAACTCGGTAATCTTCTCATCGATCATCTCTAGTTTTGCTGAGGTAATTGATTTCACTTCGGCGCAACTGTGCTGTGTGGCTTCGAGACGAATCTCAAGCAATTCTTTAATCTCGTCCAGACTCAGTCCCAACGCTTTAGATTTGAGAATAAACGTCACCTGTTTCTGGTTATTTTCATCATATAGGCGATAACCCGACTCACTGCGACTGGCTGGCGCGATCAGGTTATTCTTCTCATAAAATCGTAAGGTATCGGCTGTCACACCGCATCGTTTCGCTAATTCACCGATCTGAAACATGTTTTTTCCTACTGTTCCGTCCATTCCACAATTAACCTTATCGTTACTTTTCAGGCTGAAATGGCACTTTTCATAATTAATTTTGAGATGCCAAACGATTGCGCGAGCTTTTTTGTAATAAATTAGTTAGAATCTGCGCCATCAAATTTGGAGTTGGTTATCTTATAGCTTAATCATAAGACTAACCCAAAAGGTCTTTACCAAAACTGGCCAATATTTTATCTCTTACTGGTATCTAAGATAATCCACGCTAAGAAGATAGAAACAAGTTCTTTTTTGGCAAATATCTTTATTTTAACCCCATGAATTTGAGGAAGATGGAAGCATGAATAACGCTCGTCCAATTCGCCGCGCTCTCATCAGCGTATCAGACAAAACTGGTATCGTTGAATTTGCACAAGCTCTTGCTAACCGTGGTGTAGATATCCTATCTACCGGTGGCACTGCTCGCCTGCTTGCTGAAAAAGGCATCTCTGTTACAGAAGTATCTGATTACACTGGTTTCCCAGAAATGATGGATGGCCGTGTTAAGACTCTGCACCCAAAAGTTCATGGTGGTGTTCTAGGCCGTCGTGGCCAAGATGATGACGTGATGGAAACTCACGGTATCAACCCTATCGATATGGTTGTTGTAAACCTATACCCATTCGCAGAAACCGTTGCTAAAGAAGGTTGTACCCTTGCTGACGCTGTTGAGAATATCGACATCGGTGGCCCTACAATGGTTCGCTCTGCGGCTAAAAACCACAAAGACGTAACAATCGTTGTAAACGCACACGACTACGAGCGCGTTGTCACTGAAATGGACGCTAACGAGCAATCTCTAACCCTAGAGACTCGCTTCGACCTCGCTATCGCAGCATTCGAACACACGGCTTCTTACGACGGTATGATCGCAAACTACTTCGGCACTATGGTTCCATCTTACGGTGCCTCTCTACTTGATGAAGAAGGAAAGAAGGCTGATGAAGAGTCTAAATTCCCTCGCACATTCAACCAACAGTTCGAGAAAAAACAAGACATGCGCTACGGTGAGAACAGCCACCAAGCAGCAGCTTTCTACGTTGAAGCAAACCCTGAAGAAGCGTCTGTATCTACAGCTCGTCAAATCCAAGGTAAAGCACTTTCTTACAACAACATCGCTGACACTGACGCAGCACTTGAGTGTGTGAAAGAGTTCGACCAGCCAGCATGTGTGATCGTTAAGCACGCTAACCCATGTGGTGTTGCACTAGGTGAAGACATCCTAGAAGCTTACGACCGCGCATTCAAAACAGACCCAACGTCTGCATTTGGCGGCATCATCGCTTTCAACCGTGAGCTAGACGCTGCAACAGCAACGGCTATCACTGAGCGTCAATTCGTTGAAGTTATCATTGCACCATCAGTTTCTGCTGAAGCAGTAGCAATCGTAGCAGCTAAGAAAAACCTTCGCCTACTTGAGTGTGGCGAGTGGACAACGAAGACAACTGGTTTTGACGTGAAACGCGTTAACGGCGGCCTGCTAGTTCAAGACCGCGACCAAGGCATGGTTTCTGAGGATGACCTAACCGTCGTTTCTAAGCGCCAACCTACAGCGGAAGAACTAAAAGACGCGCTATTCTGCTGGAAAGTAGCGAAGTACGTTAAATCTAACGCGATCGTTTACTCGAAAGGCGACATGACGATTGGTGTAGGCGCTGGCCAAATGAGCCGCGTTTACTCTGCAAAAATCGCAGGCATCAAAGCGGCAGACGAAGGTCTACAGGTTGAAGGTTGTGTGATGGCATCAGATGCATTCTTCCCATTCCGTGACGGTATCGACGCGGCAGCAGAAGCTGGCATCAAGTGTGTTATCCAACCGGGCGGCTCTATGCGTGATGACGAAGTTATCGCTGCAGCAGACGAACACGGCATGGCGATGATCTTTACGGGCATGCGTCACTTCCGCCACTAATTTCCTCTTCGTATTTGGCACTGTGGCGTCGTTAGCTGCTTTCGCCCACCCCGGTCACATAGCGGACTATGCTCCCGGGGATGGGCTCAATTGCTGCCTAGCCACATCACCAACTACTTTGAGCAAAACTTATAATTTTGTTTTTTAAATATTCCGATATTTGAAATACGTAGAGCAAGTCAGTGACTTTAGTTCAAGGAAAACACGCGGAGCTTATGACCATAAGTGAGCATGTTTGACACAGAAATAAAGGCTCTGAAGCAGCTATAAGGATTTTAAAACATGAATGTATTGATTATCGGTGCCGGCGGTCGTGAGCATGCACTTGGTTGGAAAGCGGCACAAAACCCAAACGTTGAAACAGTATTCATTGCTCCAGGCAACGCAGGTACTGCACTTGAGCCGAAACTTGAGAACGTAAACATCGGCGTTGAAGACATCGCTGGTTTAGTCGCGTTTGCTCAAGATAAAAAAATCGAACTGACTATCGTGGGCCCTGAAGCACCATTGGTTATCGGTGTGGTTGATGCATTCCGTGAAGTTGGCCTACCAATCTTTGGCCCAACTCAAGCGGCAGCACAGCTTGAAGGCTCTAAAGCATTCACCAAAGACTTCCTAGCTCGTCATGATATCCCAACAGGTTACTACTCAAACTTCACTGAGATTAAGCCAGCTATCGCTTACGTTCGCGAGCAAGGCGCTCCAATCGTAGTGAAAGCTGACGGTCTTGCCGCGGGTAAAGGCGTTATCGTTGCGATGACCCTTGAAGAAGCAGAAGACGCAATCAAAGACATGCTAGCGGGCAACGCCTTTGGCGAAGCTGGCAGCCGCGTGGTTATCGAAGAGTTCCTTGAAGGCGAAGAAGCAAGCTTCATCGTAATGGTTGACGGTTCTAGCGTACTTCCTATGGCCACCAGCCAAGATCACAAACGTGTTGGCGACAAAGACACTGGGCCTAACACGGGCGGCATGGGTGCTTACTCTCCTGCGCCGGTTGTAACTCCAGAAATCCACAACCGTATCCTTGAGGAAGTTATCTACCCAACGGTACGTGGCATGGACGCGGAAGGCGCACCTTACACAGGTTTCCTTTACGCTGGCCTAATGATCGATGCTGACGGCACACCTAAAGTTATCGAATACAACTGCCGCTTTGGCGACCCTGAAACGCAACCTATCATGATGCGTATGGAGTCTGACCTTGTTGAACTTTGCCTAATGGCTATCGACGAGAAACTCGACGAAGCAGAATCGAAGTGGGATCCACGCGCTTCTATCGGTGTTGTTCTTGCGGCTGGCGGTTACCCTGCTGACTACGCAAAAGGTGACGTTATTTCACTACCAACAAGCGAAGTTGAAGGTCAAAAGGTTTTCCACGCGGGTACGACAAATAATGAAGCTGGCGACGTTGTGACAAACGGCGGTCGTGTACTTTGTGCAACAGCACTGGGTAATACGGTTTCTGAGGCTCAAGAGCGCGCTTACGCGTTGACGAAGCAAGTTAGCTGGAATGGTATGTTCCACCGCAATGACATTGGTTACCGTGCGATTGCGCGCGAACAAGAGCAGTAAACAATCTTGTTGCTCGCTTACTTTCCAATAACAGTAAGCAAATGACAGCAAGTGAATAACAGAAAAAGGCGCCTCAATAGGCGCCTTTTTATTATCTCATCTATACAAGAAACTGTATTTGTACAGGCAAATAAGCACTTAGCCTACAGTAGGCCAAATACTCTTAATTCTTTGATTGCTTTCTATTCTTTCAGCAACGATGGCCTTACGACACAATCATGACTGTCTTCAGCCAGCATCAGTAACTCTTCTACGCTCATCTTACCGAGTAAGTCACTGCCAAGAAACGCCGCATAGCTTTCCACAGACGCCAATCGGTCAATCACGAAGCCTGGTAAGGTCTGGTTAAATTCAATGCGATCAAACTCACCACCAGCGCACGTTTTAAAAGAGCTGCCATTCCAGTAACCCTGAATCAGCCTAAGCCCTTCATCATGCTGCTTCGTTGTGGTCTCTAGAACCGACGTCGCTTCTTTCTGATAGTTTTCAAGCTGCTTGGCTTGGATCGGTAAGATTTTGCTGTCAATACGATACTGCTGATACACAGCCTCGCCTGACTTGTTGAAACGCACATGAACACGATAAGGCACCAACTTATTCGATGAATTACGCTGTTCGCCTTCACGAACGAATTCACGAAGTATACCTTCCGACCAAGCATAGTCAGTTTGGTACCAGCCGTAATCGCCGACAGTGACATAGTCAGCTGAAGAATGAGGTTGTGTTAGTTTATTAGTAACCCAGTAAAAACTTGTCGCGTCGCCCATGACTTGGCCGCCGGTGTGAGTTTCAAATTGCTCTAGGTTTTTGCTGGGGCTGGTCGATGAACAGCCAATGAGGAATGTAGATAATAGTGAAACGAGAAGAAATGCTTTTTTCATAAAAACCTGTACCGAGGTGGAATACGACTACCTCGGTACAGTTTAGATTATTTCACTGAATCTTTCAGCGCTTTACCTGCAACAAATGCTGGAACATTTGCAGCAGCGATTTGGATCTCATCACCAGTTTTTGGGTTACGACCAGTGCGAGCTGCACGGTGGTTTACTTTAAAAGTACCAAAACCAATTAGCTGAACTTGATCGCCATCTTTAAGAGCATCTGTAACACCACCAAGAGTCGCTTCTAGAGCAGCTTTAGCTTGTGCTTTAGAAAGGTCCGCTTTTTCAGCAATAAAGTCGATTAATTGAGTCTTGTTCATTTTAGGTTTCCCTTCTTTGTATTTTTGAATTCAATTTACTCTAAAACATAAATGCCCCATCTGGCAAAGGTTTGTCGTCGATCTTTAGCTCTAATGCCGTAGTTTTAGCCATAATATGAGTAATAACTCACAATTTGTTACTGATTTTATTGAGTAAGCCCTTGTTTAAAAGGGGCTGAGAGGCAAATTAATGATGACCTAGCCACTACTTTATCTCTATAATCCACGCTGAATCGCTGCTAAAGCGTACAATTTAATTTAAGGGCAAACATGCTGCTGCTAACTATTTACGTCTCCATTGCTATTGGAGTTTCTTTCATTTGTTCTGTTTTAGAAGCTGTACTTTTGAGTATTAGTCCGAGCTATATTGCTCAACTAAAACAAAATGGGCACCCTGCAGCAGAGTCTTTAGACAAACTGAAAACAGACATTGACCGCCCGCTCGCGTCAATTTTAACGCTCAACACCATCGCGCACACAATCGGTGCTGCGACGGCAGGTGCACAAGCGGCTGTGGTTTTTGGTAGCCAATGGTTAGGTGTATTCTCTGCCGTACTGACTTTGGGTATTTTGGTTTTGTCTGAGATTGTTCCAAAAACCATTGGTGCAACCTACTGGCGTCAACTTGCTCCAGCATCATCAAACGTACTTCGCTGGATGGTTTTCTTCCTAACACCGTTTGTCTGGTTCTCAGAACAGATCACCAAACGTCTTGCTCGTGGCCACCAAGCACCAAAAATGCGTGATGAGCTGTCTGCAATGGCTATTTTGGCAAAAGAAAGTGGTGAGTTTGCTGAAGGCGAATCAAAAATTCTGAGCAACCTATTAGGCATTCAAGATGTGCCCGTGACGCAGGTAATGACGCCGCGCCCTGTTGTATTCCGCGTCGATGCCGAAATGAGCGTGAATACGTTCCTAGAGCAGCACAAAGACACACCATTCTCGCGCCCATTAGTTTACAGCGAGCAAACTGACAACATCATTGGTTTTGTACACCGTCTGGAGCTGTTTAGATTGCAACAAGCGGGTTGTGGCGAGAAAGCTCTGGGTGAAGTAATGCGCCCTATCCACGTGTTGCTGAACAACATGGGCTTGGCTAAAGCCTTTGACCAAATGATGGCAAACCGCCTGCAGCTTTCCTTAGTAGTTGACGAGTACGGTACGATTCAGGGCATCATCACCCTAGAAGATATCTTTGAGCACCTAGTGGGCGAAGAGATTGTCGACGAGGCAGATAAGACGACTGACATGCAAGAACTGGCATTTCAGCGTTGGGAACAGTGGAAAGAAACACACGGTGTTATCGAAAACCGCGATGAAGAGGACGAGCTAGAGGAAAAAACTCTAACAGACAACGACACCTCAGACTCAAAGTCAGCGGATGAAGACAAGGTTCAAAAAGAAGACAAAAAAGACGCTTAATCTCAATTTGATAGCGTCAGATACAACAAAGGCTCCCTAGGGAGCCTTTGTTTTTATTCGTACTTTGATGCGATAGCGAATTATAACGCTACACCAATGTTACTTACTGGGTCTTCACGCAGTTCGTGGCGTAGATCTTTGATCAGCTCTAGGTCACGCTCAGTCGTTTCACGTAGAGGTCGGAAGATGGCCCACTGAACGTCCCACTCTTCACACACCGCTTCGTTTTCTTTCTGGTTTTCGTTTGTCACTTCTTCAGCGCCTTGAGCAAACTCAAGCTCAGCAACCGTCTTCACCGATTGTTGACTCACTTTAATGACAGTTTCAAGCAGATGCTCACGGTCAAGTAAGCCATGGATTAACGTTGCTAAGCCTTGGCACGCGTCCATCGCAGGGTAAACACCGTAGAAATCAAAATCATCTCCACTTGGGAATAGCTCTTCGACTTTCTCAAGCTGACGCTCAAAATTCACCTTTGCCGTTTTAACGGTTAAGATTTCCCAAATGCTATCCAAAACATCACGATAGATTCGAGCTTCCGCAAATTCTGTATTCTCACAAAACATGGCATAGTTAGGGTACATACGCTCACATAGACACGCCATAAAGGTAATTTGTTGCCAAGGTTCTAACTTTTCTAGACGAACCTGCAGTGGATTCTGAAGCATAGTCACTCAATAATTGCAGAAAAAGACAGCGAAAGTGTACTTGATAAACCTAGGATGGAAAAGGTAGGCCGATGAACAATTTTACGAATAAGCTCTATATTCTTACTGAGCATGACGATACTTATACGCAACTGATTCTAAACCAAGGGTTACCTGACCTCGAAATCACTCAAAACCCCGAATTAGCTGAGATCGTGCTGGCTTCTCCTCCTTTAATCGCGGAGCGACTTAATGAGTTTAAACATCTAGACTGGGTGCAAAGTACCTACGCAGGAATCAATAAACTCACTCAGCCGGATCTTCGTCAAGATTATACGCTGACCAACGTCAAAGGCATCTTCGGTCCTGCGATTGCTGAATACGTGTTAGGTTACACGATCAGCCACTGTAGACACTTCCCTCACTACCACCAGCAACAAGCACAACGAAGCTGGCAGCCACAGCTATATACTAGCCTAACTGACAAAACCATGGTGATTTTAGGAACAGGTTCAATCGGAAGTCATTTAGCGAAAACCGCAGCTGCCTTTGGTATTCATACCATTGGAGTCAACCGTACCGGCATCCCAACAAAGCAAGAGACCTTTAAAGAAACTTTCCACATCAATGAGATAGAGGCTGCCCTTAAGCAAGCGGATATTGTGGTCAACACCTTGCCATCAACAGCTGAAACCTATCAATTACTCAATCAAACGACCTTAAGTTACTGCTCGAATGTACTGCTGTTTAATGTTGGCAGAGGAGAGAGCTTAGATAACAAAGCCTTGCTGCTAGCGATTAAGAATAAGTGGGTTGAGCATGCTTTCTTGGATGTGTTTGAAAGTGAGCCCCTCTCGCAGGAGCACCCTTTCTGGACATTACCGCAAGTGACCATCACCCCGCACATTGCAGCGCTGAGTGAGCCAAGGCAAGTGATAGAGATCTTCGCCGAGAATTACCAACAGTGGCGAGATGGCTTTAAACTTAACCATGTCATCGATTTTGATAAAGGCTATTAGCCTTGTTATTCGACATTCGAAGAAGGAACGGGATAGTCTTCGAACATTTGTTTCACTTGATCTAAGATAAACTCATTCCGGTCTTCCGTGTCCATTGTCTCCTTGAGTTGTCTTTGAGATATGGAACGCCAAATCACATCGTTGGACTGAGTTTCAACTATGCTAATACTCAGTTTTCCATACTTTTTCTCTTTAACACGAGTGGGGGTGCTAACTCCTGCTCCATAGGCGTTGTTGATACTCCCAGTTCCGAAACCAAAGCTAAAAGTAGGCCCATCAGCAAGTAACTCGGATTCCTCAAGAATTTCGTAATAAACCGTAAGTTGTGCATCACTCTCTAAGAAACTGATTCCTCGGAACTTCATTTCTTCATCTACGGCTTTTTTAATTCGAGCAGCATCAAGTGTTAGAGGTGATTGCTTGGGTTCATCATATTGATAAGTTTTAAAGCCTGCGAAGCTGACTGAAGAATCATAATCAGTAGAAACGTCGGAAGCACAGCCAAGTAAGAGCAACAATAGCGTAAAGAATAAATACCTAAGTCTAAACATAAAACTTTCCGTTAGAGGTTGTTATGTTCAGCATAGTAGAAAACTAACTAACGATAAGAATAAAATGCCAACAGCACAAACAAAAAAGCCCCTAGTTAACATATCTAGGGGCTTTGAAAACATATCTTAATTACTTATGGTATGGCTTAGATAGGTCATGAACTGCGTCCACAAATACACCAGCATTCTCTGGTGGCACATCTAGGTGAATACCATGGCCAAGGTTAAATACGTGACCAGTACCGCCGTCACCAAAACCTTCCAGGATAGTGCCGACTTCTTCACGAATACGCTCAGGTTGTGCGTAAAGCACTGATGGGTCCATGTTGCCTTGTAGAGCCACTTTATCGCCAATACGCGCTTTTGCATCCGCAATATTGATTGTCCAGTCTAGGCCCACCGCATCACAGCCAGTCGCTGCGATAGATTCTAGCCACATGCCACCGTTCTTAGTGAACAGAGTAACCGGTACACGGCGACCTTCGTTTTCACGGATTAGGCCATCGACAATTTTGTGCATGTACTGTAGTGAGAATAGGTTGTAGTCACGCGGAGTAAGCACACCACCCCATGTGTCGAATACCATTACCGATTGTGCACCCGCTTTAATTTGCGCGTTCAGGTATTCAATAACGGTGTCAGCCAGCTTATCTAGAAGTAAATGCAGTGTTTGTGGCTCTGCGTACATCATCTTCTTGATCTTAGTAAACGCCTTCGAGCTGCTGCCTTCAACCATGTAAGTGGCCAGTGTCCAAGGGCTACCAGAGAAACCAATCAATGGCACTTCACCTTTCAGATCTTTACGGATCTGACGAACAGCATTCATTACGTATTGAAGCTCGCCTTCTGGATCAGGTAGGCCAATCTTCTCTACGTCAGCTTTACATGTGATAGGACGTTCAAACTTAGGACCTTCACCAGTTTCAAAGTACAAGCCTAAGCCCATTGCATCAGGGATAGTTAGGATGTCAGAGAACAAGATTGCCGCATCAAGCGGGAAACGACGTAAAGGTTGAAGTGTTACTTCTGATGCCAGTTCAGCGTTTTTGCACAAAGACATGAAATCGCCCGCTTCAGCGCGCGTTGCTTTGTACTCTGGAAGATAGCGGCCAGCTTGGCGCATCATCCATACTGGTGTGTAATCAACAGGCTGTTTTAAAAGTGCGCGTAAATAGCGATCGTTTTTTAATTCGGTCATTCCGTTAAATTCCAATTCAATCTTATCTAGTTTTGATGGCAAGTATTCTAACACTGATTGAAGGGTAAAAGCTGTGTGCTTTGCAACCTAGATCAAGTTATTAACTTTTAAATCAATGCTTAGTTTGCACCCAATTACGGGAGCATGTTAAAAATTTGTTCGCTAGCGAAAATTACAATTATAACATCTGAGTAGTCACTACTCAGCATCTCATAACGACATCTTACTTACCCCCTCCACTTGTGGAGGGTTTTTTTTAGCTTTTGACTACCTATAGGCCAAATACTATCATAGGTAAATTAGTACTCTATCGTCTGCTCCGTCACACCATCTTTCATCACGTCACCCACAGTTTTATCAATCAACTGTCTCGCAATCGTTCCTACTGGAGCTACATCAGGCAGGCTTGTTACATCAAACCATTGGGCATCCGACAATTCACTGTAATCTGGTTTAAGCGTTCCACCAGCATAGTCAGCCAGAAAGGCCATCATCATACTCGACGGAAACGCCCATGGCTGGCTGCCAAAGTAACGGATATTACTGACATCGATGCCTGTCTCTTCTTTGACTTCTCTTGCCACACACCGCTCTAAGGTTTCCCCAACCTCTAGGAAGCCCGCTATCACGGTATACATACCTGTTTTATGTCTTGGGTGCTGTGCAAGCAATATCTTGTTGTCGTTACGTACAGCGACAATGATGCATGGGAAGATGCGAGGATAATGAAGTGTTCGGCAGTCTCCGCATTGCATCGCCACCTGATTATGGTTGAGGTGATTTCGACCACCACACTGAGGGCAAAAACGCATACTTTGCGTCATGTGCCCATACTGGATAGCTTTGCTTGCTGTCAGAAAACTCGATTCAGGCCAGTGCAATAACTCACGTAGGTTTATCATGGTCAGATCACTCTCAACATCACAGTCGTTGAGCCAATACACCTTACGACCTTGATGCTGACCAATACAGATTGCATGCTCGACACTCAGCCCGAGCTCCTCTGCTGAGCCATAAGGAAACTGATCATTATTAACCCAAATATCACTACCTGAAACGACGCACCAATAAGCTTGCTCTGTCATTTTGTTATCACTTTTTTTTAACATCCCTATGCCTCATTGCTTGCAGTTCGTTCATTTTACTGGCAATCTAATTTCATACTAGAGTTGTAGCAGAGAATAATTCAAACTATTACTTTTAGTAGATACCAATAAATGGACCTTGCTTAGGCAATTACTTGATCACAAGGTTGTGATCAGATCATGAGGACATGGTCATGCTAAATAAATTCAAACAAATACAAGAACAATGGGGTGGCTCTAATGAGGTCATCGATCATTGGCTCGAAACTCGACAGTCTCTAATCGTTGAGTATTGTAAGCTTGCCGCTCTACAGCCTTCATCGTCGAAAGCAACTGCAATCACTGAACTGCCTTCTCCAGAAGAACTCCAAAAATTCAGCCAACATCTTGTTGATTACATCTCCGAAGGTCATTTCAAAATCTATGACATGGTGATGGACAAATGGCAGTCTACTGGCTTCAAAGCAACAGACGAAATCAACCAGTCTTATGGTCATATCGTCCTTACCACGGACCCTCTGCTCAACTTCACCGACAAGTACGCCGCCATTGAAGCTAGTGATACATTAGAAGGCTTTGATAGTGAGCTGTCACTCATAGGTGAGATACTTGAGGCTAGGTTTGCGGTTGAAGACCAGCTGATACAACAAATTGCCGACAGCCTAGCGGTTCCACCAGGAGCTTAATGGCTTAACATCTTCTAAGCTTGCCTCTGTGCAAGCTTTTTGTTTTGTCTGTAGCGTTACCTCACACACCCAACTCTTTTACCAGAGCCTATCGGTTCGTCTCTACCCTGATGTTTTGCGATAACCCGACGTAACACTTCTCACCGGTTTCATCCTCAGCGCCTCCCTGTAAACACGCAAGCCGCCTCTCTCTAACACACAAGCTGCCTTAGAGAAAGTACTATCGACTAAGTCCACCAGCCAAGCAATCGACAAGCAAGCATACCTACCAACTTCTAATCTATAAGCCTCTCGTTAAACACCTATACGCCAGATACAAAAAAGGCACCCGGAGGTGCCTTTTCTTATCTCTTAGAGACTACTCGTAGAGCTTACTCTTCTGAAGAGAAACCAGCGTTTAGAAGTGCTGCTAGATTGTCAGTAGCTTGTTCAGCTGAAGGACCTTCTTGCTCTTCTTCACGTTGTTTTTGACGCTCTTGGTGGTATGCGAAACCAGTACCAGCTGGGATCAGACGACCAACAATTACGTTCTCTTTCAGACCGCGAAGGTCATCACGCTTACCAGAAACCGCAGCTTCTGTTAGTACGCGAGTCGTTTCTTGGAACGATGCCGCTGAGATGAATGACTCAGTTGCAAGAGATGCTTTAGTAATACCTAGTAGATCACGTTCGAAACGTACTAGTTCTTTACCTTCAGCTTCTAGCTTACGGTTAGCAATCTTAACATTGTGGTACTCAACTTGTTCGCCAGGTAGGAACGGAGAGTCACCAGAATGAGTGATTGTACACTTACGTAGCATTTGACGAACGATAGTCTCGATGTGCTTATCGTTAATCTTTACGCCTTGTAAGCGGTAAACTTCTTGAACTTCGTTCGCGATGTACTGAGTTACTGCGTGGATACCACGTAGACGCAGGATATCGTGTGGAGTTTCAGGACCGTCGGCGATTACATCACCACGTTCAATCTTCTCACCTTCGAACACGTTCAATTGACGATGCTTAGGAATCATCTCTTCGTAAGCGTCACCGCCTTCACGAGTGATTACTAGACGACGCTTACCTTTCGTTTCTTTACCGAAAGACACAGTACCTGTGTGCTCAGCAAGGATCGCAGGCTCTTTAGGCTTACGAGCTTCGAATAGGTCAGCTACGCGTGGTAGACCACCGGTGATATCTTTGTTTCCGCTCGATTTTTGAGGGATACGAGATAGTGTGTCACCAATGCCAACTTCAGCGCCATCTTCGATGTTTACAATCGCTTTGCCAGGTAGGAAGTAGTGAGCTGGCATATCAGTACCAGGGATCATTACGTCGTTACCTTGCTCATCAACAAGTTTGATAGCTGGACGCATATCTTTACCTGCTGCTGGGCGAGCTGCTGCGTCTGTAACTTCACTTGAAGAAAGACCCGTTAGATCGTCAGTGTTACGAGAAACTGTAATACCATCGATCATATCTACGAATTGGATACGACCTGCCACTTCAGTGATGATTGGCATGGTATGCGCTTCCCAGTTAGCTACAACTTCACCAGCAGTAACTGCTGCGTTGTCGCCTTTGGTTAGCATCGAACCGTAAGGAAGTTTGTGCTTCTCTTTCGTACGGCCGAATTCATCAATAATCGTCATCTCAGATGCACGAGAAGTGATAACCAGTTTCTTATCTTTGTTAATTACGAACTTAGCATTGTGAAGCTTCACAGTACCAGTTGTCTTCGCTTGGATGCTGTTCTCTGCTGCTGCAGTAGATGCCGCACCACCGATGTGGAACGTACGCATCGTTAGCTGTGTACCCGGTTCACCGATAGATTGTGCAGCGATAACACCAACTGCTTCACCTTGGTTCACTAGGTGACCACGTGCTAGGTCACGACCGTAACACTGTGCACAACAACCGAAGTCTGCATCACAGGTAACAACAGAGCGCACTTTCATGCTATCTACTGAGTTGTCTTCCATGATTTGACACCACTTCTCATCAATCAGAGTATTACGTGGAATCAGTACATCTTCAGTACCAGGCTTAAGAACATCTTCAGCAACAACACGACCAAGAGCAAGCTCAGAAAGTGCAACTTTAACGTCACCACCTTCGATGTGAGGCATCATGTCGATACCTTCATGCGTGCCACAGTCATGTTCGTGTACTACAACGTCTTGAGCAACGTCTACTAGACGACGAGTTAGGTAACCCGAGTTTGCTGTTTTCAGTGCTGTATCCGCAAGACCCTTACGAGCACCGTGCGTTGAGATAAAGTACTGAAGGACGTTTAGACCTTCTTTAAAGTTCGCAGTGATCGGCGTTTCGATGATTGAACCATCTGGACGCGCCATCAGACCACGCATACCTGCTAGCTGACGAATCTGAGCTGCAGAACCACGTGCGCCCGAGTCGGCCATCATGTAGATGCTGTTGAACGATTCTTGCTGTTCTTCTTCGCCGTCACGGTTAATAACTGTTTCAGAAGATAGGTTATCCATCATTGCTTTCGCAACGCGGTCATTCGTAGATGCCCAGATATCGATAACTTTGTTGTAACGCTCACCCGCAGTAACAAGACCAGATTGGAATTGCTCTTGGATTTCACGAACTTCTTCTTCAGCAGATTCAATTTCGTCGTATTTCGCTTGAGGAACAACCATATCGTTGATACCTACAGAAACACCAGAAAGAGCCGCGTATGCGAAACCTGCGTACATGATTTGGTCAGCAAATACTACTGTATCTTTTAGACCAAGCTTACGGTAACACTCGTTAAGAAGAGTAGAGATCTGCTTCTTACCTAACTTTTGGTTAACGATGCTGTACGGAAGGCCTTTAGGAACGATCTGCCATAGCATTGCACGACCTACAGTCGTATCTACTAGGCCAGTATTCGTTGTGCTATTGCCGTCTTCGTCTACTACTGTTTCAGTGATACGTACTTTAACGCGAGCATGTAGCTCAGCAGTCTTAGTACGGTATGCCTTTTCAGCCTCAGCAGGGCCAGCAAGGTACATACCTTCACCTTTCACGTTGATCTTGTCACGTGTCATGTAGTAAAGACCCAATACAACGTCCTGAGAAGGTACGATGATCGGATCACCTGATGCTGGCGACAGAATGTTATTCGTCGACATCATTAGGGTACGAGCTTCAAGCTGTGCTTCTAGAGTTAGAGGCACGTGTACAGCCATTTGGTCACCATCGAAGTCGGCGTTGTATGCCGCACACACTAGTGGGTGAAGCTGAATCGCTTTACCTTCGATTAGTACTGGTTCAAACGCTTGGATACCTAGACGGTGAAGTGTAGGTGCACGGTTAAGCAGTACTGGGTGTTCACGGATAACTTCGTCTAGGATATCCCAAACGATCGCTTCTTCGCGCTCTACCATTTTCTTAGCAGCTTTGATTGTCGTAGCCATGCCACGAGTCTCTAGCTTGCTGTAGATGAACGGCTTAAATAGCTCAAGTGCCATCTTCTTAGGAAGACCACACTGATGTAGACGAAGGTATGGACCTACTGTGATTACAGAACGGCCAGAGTAGTCTACACGTTTACCTAGAAGGTTCTGACGGAAACGACCTTGTTTACCCTTGATCATATCAGCAAGAGATTTCAGAGGACGCTTGTTAGAACCCGTGATCGCACGACCGCGACGACCGTTATCTAGAAGGGCATCAACAGACTCTTGCAACATACGTTTTTCGTTACGTACGATGATGTCTGGAGCCGCTAGCTCTAGAAGACGCTTCAAACGGTTGTTACGGTTGATCACACGACGGTAAAGGTCGTTCAGATCTGAAGTCGCAAAACGACCGCCATCTAGAGGTACTAGAGGACGAAGATCTGGCGGTAGCACTGGAAGTACAGTTAGGATCATCCACTCAGGCTTGTTGCCTGACGAGATGAACGCTTCAACTAGCTTCAAACGCTTAGTAACTTTCTTACGCTTAGTTTCAGAGTTAGTTGTTTCCAACTCTTCGCGCATTTCTTCCACTTCTTGATGAAGGTCCATTGTTGAAAGCAGATCTTTGATCGCTTCAGCACCCATCTTAGCAGTGAATTCGTCACCCCACTCTTCTAGACGATCCAGATACTCTTCTTCAGTAAGCATCTGAGATTTTTCTAGATCAGTCATACCCGGTTCAGTTACTACGTACATTTCGAAGTAAAGAACACGTTCGATATCACGCAGAGGGATATCCATTAGTAGACCGATACGAGACGGTAGTGATTTTAGGAACCAGATGTGAGCAACTGGTGAAGCAAGCTCGATGTGGCCCATACGGTCACGACGAACTTTAGTTTGTGTAACTTCAACGCCACACTTCTCACAGATAACACCACGGTGCTTCAGGCGCTTGTATTTGCCACAAAGACATTCGTAGTCTTTAACTGGACCAAAAATACGTGCACAGAACAGACCATCACGTTCAGGTTTGAACGTACGATAGTTAATTGTTTCTGGCTTTTTAACTTCACCAAAAGACCACGAACGGATCGTGTCTGGTGAAGATAGACCGATTTTGATTGCATCAAATTCTTCGGTCTTATGCTGTGCTTTTAGAAAGTTTAATAAGTCTTTCACGTTCAGCTCCTGTAAGGAGTTAAAGGAGCTCACCGACTAAAGTGAGCCCCCTTTACCAAGTAATCCAATCTTCTTTATAAAAAAGAGGGATTACTCTTCGTCTTCTAGCTCGATGTTGATACCTAGCGAGCGAATCTCTTTCAACAGTACGTTGAACGACTCTGGCATGCCAGGTTCCATGCTATGGTTGCCATCTACGATGTTCTTATACATCTTAGTACGGCCGTTAACGTCATCCGACTTAACTGTTAGCATTTCTTGTAGAGTATATGCAGCACCGTATGCTTCTAGTGCCCATACTTCCATCTCACCGAAACGCTGACCACCGAACTGAGCTTTACCACCAAGTGGTTGCTGAGTTACTAGGCTGTAAGAACCAGTTGAACGAGCATGCATCTTGTCATCAACCAAGTGGTTCAGTTTCAGCATGTACATGTAACCAACAGTTACAGGACGCTCAAACGAATCACCAGTACGACCATCAAACAGTTTAAGCTGACCAGATTCTGGCAGATCACCCAGTTTAAGTAGATCTTTGATTAGAGACTCAGAAGCACCATCGAACACAGGAGTAGCAATCGGTAGACCGCCACGTAGGTTCTTAATCAGTGTACGAACTTGATCATCAGACAGTTCAGCAATATCAACTTTCTGACGAGTATCACCAAGATCATAAACCTTCTGTAGGAACTCACGGAACTTATGCAGTTCTTGTTGTTCCTTAAGCATTTGGTTGATCTTGTCACCGATACCTTTCGCAGCCAAACCTAAGTGAACTTCTAGGATCTGACCGATGTTCATACGCGATGGTACACCCAGCGGGTTAAGTACGATGTCTACAGGCTGACCTTTCTCATCGTATGGCATGTCTTCAACAGGGTTAATCTTAGAGATTACACCTTTGTTACCGTGACGACCGGCCATCTTATCACCAGGCTGGATACGACGTTTAACCGCTAGGTAAACTTTAACAATCTTAAGAACGCCAGGCGCTAGATCATCACCTTGAGTGATTTTACGACGCTTAGTTTCAAACTTCTTATCGAAGTCTGCTTTTAGCTCATCCCACTGCTCAGCAAGTTGCTCAAGCTGTGTTTGTAGCGCATCGTCTTCTAGAACTTGCTCTAGCCATTGCTTACGACCGATAGTATCAAGCTTAGCTTCAGAGTAACCACCAGACAGAAGTACAGCTTTAACACGGTTAAGAAGGCCACCCTCAAGAATTTGGAACTCTTCAGTTAGATCTTTCTTAGCTTCTTTAAGCTGCATCTGTTCGATTTCAAGTGCACGTTTGTCTTTCTCTACGCCATCGCGAGTGAAGACTTGTACATCGATGATAGTACCCGAAACAGAGTTTGGTACACGTAGAGAAGTATCTTTAACATCAGATGCTTTCTCACCGAAGATAGCACGTAGTAGCTTCTCTTCAGGAGTCAGTTGAGTTTCACCTTTAGGGGTTACTTTACCAACTAGGATGTCGCCACCCTTAACTTCAGCACCAATGTAAACGATACCTGACTCGTCTAGTTTAGACAGAGCAGACTCACCTACGTTTGGAATATCAGCTGTGATCTCTTCAGAACCCAGCTTAGTATCACGAGCCACACAAGATAGTTCTTGAATGTGGATTGTCGTGAAACGGTCTTCTTGAACTACGCGCTCAGATACTAAGATCGAGTCTTCGAAGTTGTAACCGTTCCAAGGCATAAATGCGATACGCATGTTTTGGCCAAGAGCAAGTTCACCAAGGTCAGTTGAAGGACCATCAGCAAGAACATCACCGCGTGCAACTGGTTCACCAGGAAGTACAGTTGGACGTTGGTTAATACATGTGTTTTGGTTCGAACGCGTGTACTTAGTTAGGTTGTAGATATCGATACCAGCTTCGCCAGGTACCAATTCATCTTCGTTAACCTTAACTACGATACGAGAAGCGTCTACAGACTGAACTTGACCACCACGTTTAGCAACCGCTGTAACACCAGAGTCAACTGCGATGTTACGCTCAATACCAGTACCTACTAGAGGCTTATCAGCTCTAAGTGTTGGTACCGCTTGACGTTGCATGTTGGCACCCATCAATGCACGGTTCGCATCATCGTGTTCTAGGAACGGGATAAGCGAAGCAGCGATAGATACTACTTGGTTTGTCGCAACGTCCATGTAGTCAACGTGCTCGCGTGGGTGAAGACCAGATTCACCTTTTTGACGAGCTGTGATTAGCTCATCTGCAAACGTACCTTCTTCTGTAAGAATAGTGTTTGCTTGCGCGATTACGAATTGACCTTCCTGGATTGCAGACAGGTAATCAACTTCTTCTGTTACTACACCATCTACTACACGACGGTACGGAGTTTCTAGGAAACCGTAATCGTTACAACGTGCAAACGCAGATAGCGAGTTAATTAGACCGATGTTTGGACCTTCAGGCGTTTCGATCGGACATAGACGACCGTAGTGAGTTACGTGAACGTCACGTACTTCGAAGCCTGCGCGCTCACGAGTAAGACCACCAGGACCTAAAGCAGAGATACGACGTTTGTGCGTAACTTCTGACAATGGGTTGTTTTGGTCCATAAACTGTGAAAGCTGTGAAGAGCCAAAGAATTCTTTAACTGCAGCAGAGATCGGCTTAGCATTGATAAGATCTTGAGGCATGATTGCATCAAGGTCACCAAGGCTTAGGCGCTCTTTAACTGCACGTTCTACACGAACTAGACCAACACGGAATTGGTTTTCTGCCATTTCACCTACAGAACGGATACGACGGTTGCCAAGGTGGTCGATATCGTCCACTTCACCAATGCCGTTACGGATGCCGATCAGTTTCTTCATCACTTCGATGATGTCTGATTCATCCAGAGTACCGCGCTCTTCTTCTTCTTCACGCTCGATAGAGCTGTTGAATTTCATACGGCCTACAGTTGATAGGTCGTAACGATCTTCAGAGAAGAATAGGCTTTCGAACAATGATTCTGCAGCTTCTTTCGTTGGTGGCTCGCCAGGGCGCATCATGCGGTAGATTTCTACCAATGCAGAGATGCGATCTACTGTGCTATCCGCACGTAGAGTGTCTGACATGAATGGACCATGGTCTAGGTCATTCGTGAACAGCACTTCTAGAGTCTTGTGACCTGCTTGAGACAGGTTAGCAAGTGCTTCTAGGCTAATCTCTTGGTTTGCGCCAACGATGATCTCGCCAGTTGCTTCGTTGATGTAATCTTTCGCAGCAATCTTTTCAACGATGTACTCTACTGGTACTTCGATGTGCTCAACGCCATCTTTTTCAAGTTGACGGATATGGCGAGCAGTAACACGACGACCAGTCTCAACGTAAGTTTTACCGTTTGATTCGATGTCGAATGACGCAGTTTCACCACGTAGACGATCAGGAACCAACTCCATAAGTAGAGTTTGGTCTTTAACTTCGAAGTTCACCTTGTCGAAGAACAGATCTAGGATCTCTTCAGTCGATTTACCAAGTGCACGAAGAATAATCGATGCTGGTAGCTTACGACGACGGTCGATACGTACGAATAAGTTATCCTTAGGATCGAACTCAAAGTCTAACCATGAGCCACGGTAAGGAATTACACGTGCGTTATAAAGAACTTTACCTGATGAGTGGGTCTTACCCTTATCACTGTCGAAGAACACGCCTGGGCTTCGGTGCAGCTGGGATACGATAACCCTCTCGGTACCATTAATTACGAAAGTACCATTGTCTGTCATAAGCGGAATTTCGCCCATGTAGACTTCTTGTTCTTTAATGTCTTTTACAGTGCCTGCTGGTGCGTCTCGATCAAAGATAACTAGACGTAGTTTTACGCGTAGTGGCTTTGAGTAAGTTACACCGCGGATTTGACATTCTTTAACGTCAAAAACTGGCTCACCAAGACGGTAGCTAACGTATTGCAGCTCAGAATTGCCGTTGTAGCTCTGAATTGGAAATACAGAACGGAAAGCAGCTTCAAGACCGTATTGACCTTCTGGATCCTGTTCGATGAATTTATCGAAAGAATCAAGCTGGATCGATAACAGGTATGGAATGTCCAAAACTTGTGGACGAGTACCAAAATCCTTACGGATGCGCTTTTTCTCGGTATAAGAGTAAACCATGGGGTTCCTCAGCTCGCTGATAAGTGACCCAAACCACCCAAAACACTCTTCAGAGGGGGCGGTGACAAACAGCTGTTTACTGTAGTTGAACAATCATTTCGAAAAAATGACTGTTTTTTTGCTCGGATTATGACGGTTAAACAGCGGGAAATTCGTCATAGCCCTACAGCGCAAAAAGGCCGGTGGTTAATAAACCACCAGCCAATAGCCTTGCGGCTAGGAAATTAAGTAATAATTACTTGATTTCAACAGAAGCGCCAACTTCTTCTAGCTGTGCTTTAAGAGCTTCAGCTTCAGCTTTGTCAACGCCTTCTTTAAGCGCTGCAGGAGCTGAGTCTACAAGACCTTTAGCTTCTTTAAGACCTAGGCCAGTTGCGCCACGTACAGCTTTGATAACTTGTACTTTGTTTGCGCCAGCGCCAGTAAGGATAACGTCGAATTCAGTTTGCTCAGCAGCAGCTTCAGCAGAAGCACCACCAGCTACAACTGCAGCAGCAGCAGTAACACCGAATTTTTCTTCCATAGCTTCGATAAGCTCAACAACTTGCATTACAGACATTTCTGCAACTGCGTCTAGGATTTGCTCGTTAGTAATAGACATAACAATTCTCTTTTAAGTCAACAATAAGTTTAAATAGCAACCAGTGAAAAGCAAGGCTTATGCCGCAGCTTCTTCTTTTTGGTCGCGAACAGCAGCGATAGTACGAACCAGCTTGCCAGCAGAAGCTTCTTTCATGCACATCATTAGGCGTGCGATAGCTTCGTCGTAAGTTGGTAGTGTCGCTAGTACATCAGCATCAGTAACTGCGCCTTCAAATGCAGCAGCTTTGATCTCGAATGTTTTGTTCTCTTTAGCGAAGTCTTTGAAAAGACGCGCTGCAGCACCAGGGTGCTCGTTAGAGAACGCAAGTAGGCTAGGACCAGTAAATGTGTCTTGTAGACACTCATACTCAGTACCTTCTACTGCACGGCGTGCTAGTGTGTTACGAACAACTCTCATGTAAACACCCGCTTCGCGAGCTTGTTTACGTAGAGAAGTCATCGCGCCAACAGTAACGCCACGAGAGTCAGCTACAACTGCAGAAAGTGCACCACTGGCTGCTTCGTTGACTTCAGCAACAATTGCTTTTTTGTCTTGAAGATTTAAAGCCATTTGGATTAACCTCTGGTTGTGATTACAGCACTCAATATAAAATACATTGAGCGTTTACGATGTTATTCAAAAATGAATAAATTCATTTCAAACGACAACATCGCCTACGTAGGTTTTATTAAGCTTCACCTTAAAAAGGTTCAGCGCCTACGGTCTTGGGATAGACAGTTATGAATTGCTTCAAAAACCACCCAACCACAAATATTAGGCGCAGAAGTATATACTAAATCTGCGCCAAAGCAAATTAGTTTGCTTGAGTGTCAAGACTAGCTTGATCAACAGTAACACCAGCACCCATCGTAGTAGAGATGCTTACTTTCTTCAGGAAAGTACCTTTCGCTGAAGAAGGCTTAGCTTTCTTAAGAGCAACTAGAAGTGCTTCTAGGTTCTCTTGAAGCTGGTTAGCTTCGAAAGATGCTTTGCCGATAGTAGTGTGGATGATACCGTTCTTGTCGTTACGGTAACGAACCTGACCAGCTTTAGCGTTCTTAACCGCTTCAGCAACGTTAGGAGTTACAGTACCAACTTTAGGGTTTGGCATTAGACCGCGTGGACCTAGGATTGTACCTAGTTGACCAACAACGCGCATTGCATCAGGAGAAGCAACAACAACGTCAAAGTCCATTACGCCTTTTTTCACTTGCTCAGCAAGATCTTCCATACCAACGATATCTGCGCCAGCTGCTTTAGCTGCTTCTGCGTTTGCACCTTGAGTGAACACAGCAACGCGGATTTCACGGCCAGTACCGTGAGGTAGCACAGTTGCGCCACGTACGTTTTGGTCAGATTTACGAGCATCGATGCCTAGGTTAACAGCAACATCTACAGACTCAACGAATTTAGCAGTCGCTAGTTCTTTAAGAAGAGCAACAGCTTCGTTGATTTCGTATTCTTTAGTTACTTCAACTTTGTCGCGGATTACGCGCATACGCTTAGTAAGTTTTGCCATGATCTTATCCCTCTACCACTAGGCCCATTGAACGAGCAGTACCAGCAATAGAACGCTTCATTGCTTCGATGTCAGCACCAGTCATATCAGCAGCTTTAGTTTCTGCGATTTCCTGAACTTGAGCGTCAGTTACAGTACCAACTTTCTCAGTGTTTGGACGACCTGAACCAGACTTAACGCCAGCAGCTTTCTTAAGAAGAACAGCAGCAGGTGGAGTCTTAGTTACGAACGTGAAAGAACGGTCGTTGTAAACAGTAATTACTACTGGAGTAGGTAGACCTTTCTCAACAGATTCTGTTTTTGCGTTGAACGCTTTACAGAATTCCATGATGTTCACGCCGTGTTGACCTAGAGCAGGACCAACCGGTGGACTTGGGTTTGCCATACCAGCTGCAACTTGCAGTTTGATATAAGCTTCAACTTTCTTAGCCATGATATTTCCTAATTTTTGGGTACATGCGCTAGCCCTAAGGCAAGCTCCCCTTAATTTCAATTAACTCTTTCTTACTTCGATAGAAGCAAAAAGGCGCGAAATTATAATCATAATTCGCGCCTTTAACAACCCTAAAAAGGTGGTTTTTTATACTCTTTTATTTTGAACAACTTATGAAGCATTTATCCACAGCTTGTTCAAAAGTTAGAGTTTTAGTCTAGCTTTTCAACTTGACCAAATTCAAGCTCAACCGGTGTTGCACGACCAAAGATCGATACAGATACCTTAATGCGGCTTTTCTCGTAATCTACTTCTTCAACTGTACCGTTGAAATCAGCAAACGGACCATCGTTCACACGAACCACTTCACCCGCTTCGAACATTGTCTTAGGACGTGGAGACTCGCTCGCTTTCTCTAGACGGTTCAAGATAGCATCAGCTTCTTTGTCAGTGATTGGTGCAGGACGATCAGAGGTACCACCAATGAAGCCCATAACACGAGGGATACTGCGCACTAAGTGCCATGATTCATCATTCATGATCATTTGCACTAATACGTAGCCAGGGAAGAACTTACGTTCGCTTTTACGGCGTTGACCTGCACGCATTTCCACTACTTCTTCAGTAGGTACTAAAACGTCACCAAAGAACTCTTCCATGTCGTGCATTTTAATATGTTCGCGTAGCGATTGAGATACACGACCTTCATAGCCAGAAAAGGCTTGAACTACATACCAACGTTTTTTTGGAGCTTCACTCATGAATCAGAACCCTCTACACCCCAGTCGCTAGAGAAACTAAACGGACCATAATGCCGTCAATCCCCCAAAGCACTAGAGACATAACAATACATACAGCTAAAACGATCAATGTGGTTTGCATAGTTTCTTGGCGAGTAGGCCAAACAACTTTACGAATCTCCATACGAGATTCTTTTGCAAAATCGATCGCAGCTTTACCTTTAACTGTTGTTGCTGCAACGCCTAGTGCGGCAGCAATCAGCACAACTACACCTGCAGCGCGAATTACAACAGACAATTCACCATACAGGTAATTACCCACAACAGCAGCAGCCAACAGTACAAAAGCGACTACCCACTTCATTGTATCTGCTGCACCTGAGCTATCAGGAGTTTCAGCGTTTGCTTTCATAAAACCAACCTGTGATAAGTCTTAAATATAGACGACAATAACCCCGCTGTTGCAGGGCACATTCCTTTGCGTTGCAAAACAACACATCTAACAGTCATTTTAGTCAAAAAGACCGTTTAATTCTTTGCTAAGAGCTAAAATTGATGCCAAAACATCCAACTCTTTTTTCAGCGAAGAAAAAGGGCATCAAATGATGCCCTTTTTACTAGTGGTTCGTCAAATCTTATGCAAAGATTTTAGCTACAACACCAGCACCAACTGTACGGCCACCTTCGCGGATTGCGAAACGTAGACCTTCGTCCATTGCGATTGGAGCGATTAGCTCAACAGTCATTTGAACGTTGTCACCTGGCATTACCATTTCTACGCCTTCTGGTAGAGTGATATCGCCTGTTACGTCAGTTGTACGGAAGTAGAACTGTGGACGGTAACCCTTGAAGAAAGGAGTGTGACGGCCGCCTTCGTCTTTAGAAAGTACGTATACTTCAGACTCAAACTTAGTGTGTGGGTTGATTGAACCTTTAGCAGAAAGTACTTGGCCACGTTCAACGTCATCACGCTTAGTACCACGTAGAAGTGCACCAACGTTCTCACCTGCACGACCTTCGTCAAGCAGCTTACGGAACATTTCAACACCAGTACAAGTAGTAAGAGTAGTTTCTTTGATACCAACGATTTCTACTTCGTCACCTACACGTAGGATACCGCGCTCGATACGACCAGTAACTACTGTACCACGACCTTGGATTGAGAATACATCTTCAATAGGAAGTAGGAACGGTAGATCAACAGCACGCTCTGGAAGTGGAATGTAAGAATCTAGTGCTTCTGCAAGCTCAACGATCTTGTCTTCCCACTGCTTTTCGCCGTTTAGAGCGCCAAGTGCAGAACCTTGAATTACTGGAAGGTCGTCTCCTGGGTACTCGTACTCAGAAAGAAGTTCACGTACTTCCATTTCTACTAGCTCAAGTAGCTCTTCGTCATCAACCATGTCACATTTGTTCATGAATACGATGATGTAAGGGATACCAACTTGACGACCAAGTAGGATGTGCTCACGTGTTTGTGGCATAGGGCCATCTGTAGCAGCAACAACTAGGATACCGCCGTCCATTTGAGCAGCACCAGTGATCATGTTTTTAACATAATCGGCGTGTCCAGGACAGTCTACGTGTGCGTAGTGACGTTCAGGAGTATCGTACTCAACGTGAGAAGTTGCGATTGTGATACCGCGCTCGCGCTCTTCTGGAGCGTTATCGATAGATGCGAAATCTTTAGCAACACCGCCGTACACTTTTGCAAGTGTAGTACAGATAGCAGCAGTTAGAGTTGTTTTACCGTGGTCAACGTGGCCGATAGTACCAACGTTTACGTGCGGTTTCGTACGTTCAAATTTTTCTTTAGACATGGGGTGTCCCTCTAGGTACGGATTAGGTGGCTTAAAATAAGACCACGCAACCAAAAAAAATGGTTTTCTTTATTAAAGGAGAAGAAGCTTTAGACTGGTGCTAATACCCAGAGTCGAACTGGGGGCCTCACCCTTACCAAGGGTGCGCTCTACCGACTGAGCTATATCAGCACACAAAAATGAGTTGGAGCGTGCAGCGGGAATCGAACCCGCATCATCAGCTTGGAAGGCTGAGGTAATAGCCATTATACGATGCACGCAACACGTAACTCTTTTGAGCTATTTAACCTTTAGAATATGGTGGAGGGAGACGGATTCGAACCATCGAAGGCAGTGCCGGCAGATTTACAGTCTGCTCCCTTTGGCCACTCGGGAACCCCTCCAAATTTTGATCTTTCTCTCGCTCTCTATAAATAGAAGGGAGAAAGTGGTGCCGACTACCGGAGTCGAACTGGTGACCTACTGATTACAAGTCAGTTGCTCTACCTACTGAGCTAAGTCGGCACAAGTGGGGCGCATTTTATTGAATGATTTTCCACCTTGCAATAGTAAATTGCAAAAAAGTGCAAAATTCTCTTATCAAATTCCTATATACGGTTATTTAGCTCAAGGTTTCTGCCTTTAATCCGCATCTAGTAAAGGAAGATATTTAATTTATCTATCGCTTGATGTATTTTCCATGCACTTGTTTTGTTATCCACTATAGAGTTTTGTATGAGCCCATTTATGTCATTTGACCGCGCGCAGTGGTCTGAACTAAGGAATTTAGTTCCAATGACACTTTCTGAGAGCGATTTGAAAGAGCTTCAAGGCATCAATGAAAAGCTGACAATGGAAGAAGCAGTAGAGATTTATCTACCGTTATCGCGCCTGTTAAACCTCTATGTGGCCGCTCGACAAAATAGAAACTCAGTGCTTCATCAATTTCTGGATAAGAAAGAAACTGCGCCACCATTCATCATTGGCATTGCTGGCAGTGTAGCAGTAGGGAAAAGTACAACAGCTCGTCTATTGAAAGCTTTGCTATCTCGTTGGGAAAACCACCCTAAAGTTGAGCTAGTTACGACAGATGGCTTCTTATATCCAAATGAAATATTGGAAGAAAAAGGATTAATGAGTAAGAAAGGGTTCCCTGAGTCCTATGATATCAAAGCGCTAGTCAATTTTGTTTCAGACGTAAAGGCATGTAAGCGTAATGTGACTGCACCTGTGTACTCTCATCTCACCTACAACATTACCAAGGAAGTAAAAGAGGTCGACTTACCCGATGTGCTCATTATTGAAGGGCTCAACGTTTTACAAAGCGGTATGAATTACCCACATGAGCCTCATAGAGTCTTCATTTCAGACTTCCTCGACTTCTCATTGTATGTCGATGCTGAAAGCGCTCAAATTCAACAATGGTATGTAAATCGTTTTATGAAGTTTCGTGAAGGTGCCTTCGCTAAACCTGGGTCATATTTCGGGCACTACACTAAATTATCAGATCTTGCCGCTAAGGAAAAAGCAGAAGGTATTTGGCAATCAATCAATGGTTTAAACCTAGAGCAGAATATCCTTCCGACCAGAGAAAGGGCTCACCTGATTCTACGCAAGGGCGCAGATCATATGGTCGAAGAAGTGTTGCTAAGAAAATAATAACCTCTTAGTCCCCTTTTCTTAGGGATATCTCTCCACCGATATAGCTCTCAACACCGTTCTCAGTTTTGAGTAACACGGCACCTTGTTCATCGATACCCTGTACAACACCTTCAATTTCTCTAGGTCCAATGATCAGTCTAACGTTGCGACCTAAGAAGTTATCTAAACGATTCCAGCGTTCGACAAAATTCGACATCCCTTTCAATTCATAATCGGCAAGTGACTTGTCCCAAGCATTGATCAGAGCCTGTGCTAACTGGTTACGGTCGGGCACTTTTCCATCACAGACCTCTTTGAGAGACGTCCACGGCTGACCAATACCTGATGTTGTCGGGTCCATGGACAGGTTTAGTCCCAAACCAATAACAATATGAGCAGCGCCACCAGACTGTCCTGATAACTCGACTAAAATACCCGCGAGTTTCTTGTCATTATGGTAAAGATCATTCGGCCATTTCAGTTTAACACCTTCAACACCCATCTCTTCCAAGGCTTCAACAACAGCAACGCCAACGACAAGGCTTAACCCCATAGCGGCAGCCATACCTGCATCGAGCCTCCAATACATTGAAAGGTAAAGATTTGCACCAAATGGCGATACCCACTCTCTTCCACGACGTCCACGACCTGCAGCTTGATATTCAGCAATACAGACCGACCCCGATTCGAGGGTACTAGTACGCTCTAACAGGTGTTGGTTTGTTGAACCTATGATTGGAATGAGTTCAAGAGAAGCATCACGACTCACAGCAGACAATTTTTCTTGGTCAAGCATATCTAAACGACTGGCTAGCTTATAACCTTTGCCTTGTACTCGATAGATATCTAACCCCCACTCTTGGATACCTTTAATGTGCTTACTGATAGCCGCTCGTGATACACCGATCATTTCACCTAAGTCTTCACCAGAATGAAACTCACCATCGGCAAGACATCTCAATAGTGCAAGCTTGGTACTGTGCTCTCTCATGCCAATGACTCCAAAGCTTTATCTAGGTTTGTCTCACAGTCTCGTCCCATAAAACGCACTTCATGTTCCAATCGAATATCGAATTTATTCAAGACTGATTGACGCACTCGCTCTGCAAGCTTAAGGATATCCACAGCAGAAGCCTCATCATAATTGATGATAACTAATGCTTGGTTCGGGTGAACTTGAGCCCCACCTTCTGTCACGCCTTTGAACTGGCATTGATCAATCAGCCAACCTGCAGCTACTTTGATCATGCCATTACTCTCATAGCCGACAATGTTGGGATATAGAGCTAACAAGCGATCAAAATGATCTTTGGTGATCACAGGGTTTTTGAAGAAGCTACCCGCATTGCCTTGGACTCTAGGATCTGGCAACTTACTTGAACGGATAGCGCATACTTCATCAAATATAGTACGAGGAGAGAGAGTCTCAGCTGGTAGGCTTTTTAACGGACCATAGTGATTACATGGATTCCACTCTTTAGGTAGGGTCAAACCAATCGCAACAACAATCGCTTTGCCATAGAGAGCATGTTTAAAAATAGAATCTCGGTAGCCAAAGAGACATTCCTCTTTGCTTAACCGCTTAACTGTATAAGTATCCAGATAAAGAATATCAACATATTCGCATACGTCTTGCAGTTCAACACCATACGCACCAATATTCTGAATCGGAGCAGAACCTGAACAACCTGGTATCATTGCGAGGTTTTCTAGACCACCCAGACCTTTATCAACACTCCACTCAACCAAGCTTGGCCAATCCTCACCACCACCCACATGCAGAAGGTGATGACGGTCCGTCTCGGTCAGCTCAATCCCAGCTAATTTATTCACAATGATCAAACCAGCGAAATGCTTGGTAAAAAGCATATTGCTGCCCTTACCCAGAATTAACTTAGGTGAAGTTGACCATTTAGGATTCCTATAAACCGAAATCAGTTCGTCGATCGTGGTTACTTCAACCAACGCATCACAGGTCTGATCGATAGAAAAAGTATGAACATTTTTTAAACTAGCATTGAGATGGAATTGCATGGCGATATTCAATTAACTTACACTGCCATCATTCTACAGCAGATAAACCAATGGCGCAGTGACTGAATGAACAATGTCATCATTACTCAATTAGACCCAGTAAAGGTTCCCCTAGTTAAACGTTTCTATAAGGAACATTATCCAACGGGAAAAGCGAACAAGAGTGAACTGATCTATTCGTTATTACTAGATAACGAGCTTTGTGGTGTCGTGCGTTTTCGCACCATTGAAGATAATCGCTTACTTACTGGTATGGCGATATCAAAACAACATCGTGGTAAGCAATTAGGCTCTCTGCTTATGGACTATTGTGCGAAACATACGCTAACAGAAAGCGATTATTGCTTTGCTTATGCTCATCTCACCAACTTTTACTCTCGACACAAGTTCATGCAAGTAGACCCGACAGATCTTCCTAATGGCCTAAGAGTTTTGTACGAGCGCTATTCGAATAGCGGAAAAGATCTCATTCCTATGCATTATCAGCAAAATTGTTAGAGAATGCCTCGATTATCTAGTATTTCATGCTATCCCTTTGGTAAAATTAAAGGTTCGCAATTTTGCATATTTTTAAGGTAAAACAGTCAATATGATTGCCAGTAGGAATCCACTCATACAGTTGCCAACCATAGCGCAGAATCCTGACAAGTTTGAAGTACTACTATCAGCGCAAGAGTTTAGAGCTCGCTTACTTGATGAGATATCTCGCGCAACAACTCGTATTAGTTTAGTCGCTTTATATCTTGAAGATGATGAGGCTGGCCGTGAGATCCTAATTGCCTTATATGAAGCAAAGCAAAAGAATCCAGAATTAGATGTGAGTGTGTGTGTCGATTGGCACAGAGCTCAACGTGGATTGATTGGCGCGGAGTCTTCTGAAGGCAATGCAGCCATGTATAAAGAGTTTGCGGAAAAATATCAGCACTCTGTACCCGTCTATGGCATTCCAGTTCGCGGCAAAGAAGTCTTTGGCGTATTGCACTTAAAAGGCTTTATCGTCGATGACAGCGTGATATACAGCGGTGCAAGCCTTAACAATATCTACCTGAACTACCATGACCGCTATCGCTTTGATCGTTACCACGTTTTAAACAACGCAACGCTTGCTGATACAATGTTTACATACGTACACGAACAGATGGTCTCAGACATTGCTGTTTATGATTTGGCTGATAAGAACAAACCAGCTACCAAAGAACTGAAACCTGCAATTCGTCAGTTCCGAGCATCGTTAGCAAGATCTCAATATCAATTCGATGGTCAAGATGTTTCTCCCGAACAAGTCGCTGTGACACCATTGGTAGGTATCGGCAAGAGACGTAACCGTCTGAATCAAGGAATCAATCAACTTGTCGCTCAGGCTAAAGACGAGATCTTCATTTGTACGCCTTACTTCAATTTCCCACCGAGTCTAGCAAAAGAAGTAAAGAGAGCACTTAAACGTGGCGTAAAGGTCAGTATTGTTGTTGGTGATAAGACAGCCAATGACTTCTTTATCTCCCCAGAGGAAGAGTTTAAAACGATTGGTGGTTTACCATACCTTTACGAGTTGAACCTGCGTCGTTTTGCTAAAGCCAACGAAGCTCATATTGCTAGTCGTAACCTTTCGATTCGACTGTGGCAACACGATTCAAATAGCTTCCATCTAAAGGGTATTTGGGTCGATAAGCGCTACATGCTTCTAACAGGTAATAATCTAAATCCTCGAGCATGGAAACTGGATCTAGAAAACGGTATCTTTATCCAAGATAACTACCATCATCTAACAGACAAGTTCCAGGCTGAAGTAGATAATATTGTTCAACACACTCAGCTAATATGCACTTATAAGCAACTGGAGAAGGTTGAGAGCTATCCGATGGAGGTTCAGAAGTTGATTCGTAAGATCACTCGTGTCAAAGCCGATAGAGTCCTTAAACAAATATTGTAGTAGATGTATTAAAGTACTAATTATCAACGCCTAGCAACCGCTAGGCGTTTTTGTATCTGCAAGATAAGTTTATTTGATGTAATTTCGCTATTTACTCAAGACCAGTGCCAACACTTAAACCTCCAAGTATCTACCTTTATTAATCAGCCTAATAATTAAGATGCGGCTATCAGATACAAATAACAACCAAGTCAGATACCAACTCAATCGACAATTACTTTCTATACCCTACTCCACTCACTACAGCGAGGAACTAGCGTGATAGGTCCCCCCCTTATGCTCAGTTGTGCTTAGATTAGTCTAATTTGAGACTCCGTTATCTTTAGAGGCTGTAGCAAAAAGAATTAGAAGTAACCATATCAATTCGTCAGGTTTAAATGTAAAACAGCACGAGCCTCCCACTATCTAGAGAGACACCTCAATATGTAGCGATAAGGTCTGTAACCAAAATCCAAAAACTAATACGTCAGAAACGACGAAAGCCTAGTCGTCAGACTAGGCTTTCTAATAAGTACTGGAATGGACGGGGTTGCGGACTTCAGGCAACCTCTATGTGGGACTCATTCGACCGAAGGGCAAAACACTTTTCTTGAGATGTAAAAAAGCCCTGCTATTTCTAGCAGGGCTTTTCTAATAAGTGGCGGAGTGGACGGGACTCGAACCCGCGACCCCCGGCGTGACAGGCCGGTATTCTAACCAACTGAACTACCACTCCGCAGTGGTCAACTCACTAAGTGAGCGTCCATATCCCCAGGTTGGTCAACCTAAAGATTTAATTTAAAGCCTGGCGATGTCCTACTCTCACATGGGGAAACCCCACACTACCATCGGCGCTATTGTGTTTCACTTCTGAGTTCGGCATGGAATCAGGTGGGTCCACAATGCTATGGTCGCCAAGCAAATTTTAAAATTCGGAAAACTGATTTAAAAGTCTATCTCTTCAAACTCATTCAAGGTCTGGTACATCTGAGTCCACAAAACCCCTTGGGTGTTGTATGGTTAAGCCTCACGGGCAATTAGTACAGGTTAGCTCAATGCCTCGCAGCACTTACACACCCTGCCTATCAACGTCGTAGTCTACGACAACCCTTTAG
>NZ_JAKKCR010000012.1:0-62258 GCF_021728015.1 Vibrio sp. G-C-1
TTATTCACGGCAAAGACGATCGCACCCGTCGTTACCGCGGCAATTCCGGCGACAATCGCCACATTTTTCACGTTCAATCTCATGGGAGTTCCTTTAGAGTGATTGATGCTGATAACGTGGTGTATAGCGATGAAAATGACCAGTGCCTTTAACCTGTTAGGTTAAAAGTTAAACCTATTAGGTTACCGTCATCGCTTGGGGTAGATTTTCCCTTGCTCCCACTTGCCTAATCCCGGTGATTTAAGGATGTAATCGGCGAACTTTTTACGCCCTAAATGCTCCCTATCAACGCAGCTTTGCAACCCCAAAATGGCCTCCAGAGGGATATCAAAATAGTCTGCAATGTACTTGGCATTGCGCCGTGAGCTGACCGCGCCGACGTACACATATTTGGATTCATCGAGCACCGTCTTAGGCACTTCTTGTCCGCGCTGAAACGTCGCGTGCATCACCAATCCAAAGCCGCGGCCGCCCGTCCAGAGCTCACCGGCTAACCCATCGAGCTTTGAGGGCGTGTTGGTGAATTTGGCCAACTCTTCAATCACGCAATGCAGCTTTTTCGGATGCTGGCCATCGCCTAATGACCAGACCATGTTGGCAAACAGCTCGAGGTTCTCACGGGTTCGATCTTGCTCGACCAGGGCCAATCGAAACGCGGTCTTTTTCTTACGGGCAAACCACGCTTTCTGGTAGAACTCATCAAAGCTGTGGCACGCGTGCACGCGGCCGCCTTTGAGCGGCGCCTCGATGTGCTCACTGTACGGATCGAACATCACCACTTGAGACGAACGCTCAATGAAATTGAGCTGACGAATGGCGGTGGTTTTGCAGCTGCCCGTGGTGCCCATGTAACAAACATGCTCCGCATTGTGGGCGTTATTCTTGTTCACTGGATTGGGGAGCTTCACTGTCCACCTCCTGTGGTATTTCTGGCTCTGCCGTCTCTTGAGCTTGTTTGAGTTGGCGCACTTGTTTGGCACAGCCTCCAATCAAGGTCATCGACGCCATGGCAAACACAAACTCGCCTTGGTATTGGCCGAACCATTTCAATCCGGCGGGACCGTACTTCTGCAGCATGGGTGATGCAGCGTCTAACCACTGGTTACCGGCTCGGGTGTCGATTTCAAACGGCACATCAAACACACTGCCGATGGTCATCTCCACCACACCTAAACCATAAGAGAGCATCATGCGCGCATCTTCTTCACCGAAACCCAACGGCTCCGGCGAGGCTTCTTGCGTCTCTGACGGCTCGGCCTCGTCTTGCTCTCGGGCTTCACGTAAGGTTTCTACCGCTTCAACGGCTTGTTGGTCGCGTTCATCCAGTTCGTTCTCCACGGGCGTGAATGGGGCTTCATTGCTCATGCGTGACTCCTTTTTTCTTCGTTAAACCAAACCACAACAACGCACAGGTGCTTAACAGCAACAAAAATGACCAGCCTAATCGGGTAGTAACCGGCGCGGGTTGGTTATCGTTGGGTTTGTCGGGATTGCTTGAGCCCTTATCGGGCTTGGTTTCGTTCGGTTTTAAAGGGGTGTTTGGGTCGGGTTTCTTATTGGCACTGTCTTTATAGCCAGTAGTGGCTTTGTCTGGACTCGACACCATGTGGTTGTGCAACCAGTCTTGAAACGGTTTACCCGCACTTTGATTGGTTTTGCAACTGGGGCAAATCGTATAGAGCTGACCGAGACGGCGCTTATTCTTAGGCGGCTCGCCCCCTTCGATGAGCTTGTGCTCGCCGACGGCGTGCACGGTGCAGATCTCATCACAGCCATGCGTTGGGCACGCGATGTAACCTTTGACGGGATTCTTACTGGCCATGCGTCGCCTCCAGTTCGCACAAGCGAAGATGGAAATTGTTCATGAGGGATTTCAGCAAGTGGATGGTCGTCGCCACCTGTTGGCTGGCTTCTTCGGCCGCTTGGATCGCGACAAGGGGTTTCTTGAACGTGGGAACTGTGCTCCAGTCTGGCGCCGCTTGGGTCAGCCTTTGTTCAACGAGCTCAAGCTCTCTGACCAATTGTTGGTAGCTCTGTTGATGCGTAGTCATTGTGTTGTCCTCTGTCTCACGACGTTGGTGTGTCCCTGTCTCTCGACGTTAACCAATAGATTATAACAATTAAAATAGAAAACTTAATAGGTTTAAGTAATCAAACTGTGCACTTCGATTTCGCCTTTGCTTTCCTAATAGACCGTCGCGCAGCGACTCCATGGCCGTTGCAGCACACGCGCATACCGTGCTTATCGCTATGCTATCGAACGTCTCGCGACACAAGGCTCCAGCTCGCTGGCGAGCTCGATGAGCCGCTTCCTTTATTAAGTTATCCCCGTTTTTCACGGGGTAACAGTAACTGTCCCTTACATCTATCTTTAGATAGATCATTAGTCTTTAGACTATGCGTTGTGATCTCAAAGACTGACTTCATGGAGTAGTTATCGCCGTAAAACACCGCTTTGTGAAATGGTTATCCACAACGGAACAACCACCGCGTTCAATCGATGAAATTTGATGGGAATAAAGACGAAAAACCTCGAAAAATCGAGGTTCAGACGGATCGAGGTGCAGTTTGAGCTTTGATCTTAAGGCACAGTGCTGTCATGACGTTGAGTACTACGACGTGCAAACTTACGCAGTAACGTGATCGGTGTGAGGAGGTAACGGATGTGTACGCCAGTTGAGGCGGCCATTTTCTTGAGGTTCTTAGTCGCAGCTTGTTTGGCGTTCGCGTAAGCTAGGTCCAAACCGAGATCGCGGAAATACTTGTCAGTGATGCGCTTAATGGATGCCAATCCATACCAGTCGCCATTGATGTTCTCTCGAGGTTGCTTTGAGGTGATCCAGCCTCGATCTTTTGCGTAACTCACGCACTGTTTCACCCGCCATTCTGGTAAGCCGGTACCTTTGGCTGCATTCGCCCAAGTACGAAGCAAGAACCCGTTCGCGGTCGCTACTCCTACCTTACAAGTACGAAACTCCAACTCACTCACCAAGTAGTCCATCACTCGGCCAATATCGGTTAAGTATTGGCGTTGCGTCGACTTGCCCGAACGAGACAGCAGATAGTCATATTGGGACGGGTTCTCCAACAGCTTTCTCCAACGATCACGATTAAGTGCGGCCAATGGACGCGCACTTCGTTTGAAACTTTTGATAGGTGATCGATGACTGACATTCATTAAAGTGGTAGCAAACTATCGTTGCCTTCCTAGAGTATTAAACCTTTGACATAAATCACTCTACTGGAATTTATTTGCTACTGGCAAGCATGCCCCGTATGGCTTTGAAGCTAAATCCACCCCTACAATGAACGAAATATGAGGGATCATAATGGAACGCTTTACATACGAAAATGCGCTTTTGAATCGTACTAAAGCTAAGTTCGGTCTCACCTCAGAGTACCAACTAGCAAAAAAGCTGAATGTCGACCAATCAACCGTAAGAAACTGGCGGAATGGTCGGAATTCTATAGACTGGAAGATAGCTTTCCATATCGCAGGCTTGCTCCATGAAAGTGATCAAAATTTGGTCTGGGGTCTCATCGCCCACAAGATAAAAAACGAGAGAGTTATTAAGGTCTTAGAGGATTCAAGACCTTGAAAATTAACGTATTATGTATTTACCCGCATATACATAATACGCACTGAGCTTGTTAGAGCAATTTAGTAATGTCCGGTTTAAGCCATTTTAAAATGTCCTCCTAAGCTTACCTATATTGGTCTGATTAGAAGTTATCCGGATGCTTATTACTATGAGTGAAAAAGATATTCATCGATTCAAGGTTCTGACTGACGTACGTGAAAAACGACTACGCCAAGTTGACGCTGCTATCATTTTGAACCTGTCTGCGCGTCATATCCGACGTTTGGTAAACCAACTTGTCTCTCTTGGCGCGCAAAGTCTTACACACGCAGCGCGTGGACGCCCAAGTAATCGACGCTACTCAGAACATTTCAGAATTGAAATACTGAAACTTATCCGTGAGCATTACTCTGACTTCTCACCAACGTTCGCTCTGGAAAAACTGACTGAACTGCACAATCTATCAGTCTCTAAAGAAACACTCCGTCAATGGATGATCGCCGACGGACTGTGGCTGCCACATTCACAACGCAAACCTCGAGTCTATCAGCCTCGTTACCGTCGTGATTGCTTGGGTGAACTTATCCAAATTGACGGCTCCCATCATGACTGGTTTGAAGGCCGCAGCGACAAATGCTGCCTACTGGTGTTCATTGATGAAAGATTTAGTGAGACAGAATCTGCATTTGTAGACTGAAAAGACTTGGTTACTCTTTTCGCATAGATATAGCTATGCCAATCCGAACCACTATCTTTGATTTACTTGATGCTCAACAGTCATTATTGCCAGACGTTTCCATTCAAAACGTACTTCTATAAACAGCTTGGGTTAATAATAAGTTACAGTGCAACACAAATACTACTCGCCACTGTCTGGACTGTAGTACTTTGTCTCACAACTGCGATAATGACACTTCTATTACCAACAAGTCTTTAAAATCAGATATTTAGACTAGTTCTCGATTAGTTAGAGTACCTGTTGTTTGTTAACATATTCTGGAACTGAATAACTTACTATCTTAGAAGGCTTTACATGAAAATCAGTACAATCGCCCTATCGCTATTCACCGCTTTTGGCATCAGCTCGCAGGCGCTTGCTAGTGAAAACGAAAACTCACCTAGAGAGCATGGTCATTTTTATGCTGGTGTTGATATCGGCTTTTATAATGAAACTGAATTAGAATATAATGGCAGCGCTATTGAAGATTCATCTGATCTATCAGACTTTAGCTATACCTTGGTTGGAGGCTACGAATTCAATACGCACGATGTCGTCAAACTGGGACTAGAGGCCGAATACCGAAAAATCGGAAAAGTTAGCTATAGCGACTTAATGGATATTGAAGGCCAAGCTTTCTTCGTAAACATTAAACCAAAGTTTATTGTTCAAGGTGACGTCTTAGATCTGTATGTATCTCTATTAGCCGGTGTTGGCTCTATGGATATGGAAGCGAAAGCTTTTGGAGTCTCAGGCTCTAAGTCTGAAGCAGCCTACCAAGTTGGAGCTGAGCTTGGTGCGATAGTAACAGATAACATCGACATCCATATTGGTTACCGCTATGCAAACGTTGAAATAGAATCCATCGACGTGTCACCCCAAACCGCTTACTTAGGTGCAAGGTACCACTTCTAAACTTGATTCACTCGTAGGCTCAATACAATTAAAGCCGTCCTTTTAAAGTTCGGCTTTAATCTTGGTCACCTATTTACGCTTTCCCTGCCCAACCTCTACTTTAACAAGACAATTCAACCATAAATAAAGTTACGTTGTATCTTCCTAAAAAGCCACAACTTGAAAGCTTAGCCTTTATGCAAAACAAACCACTTAAACCGGTCACTATTTCGTGTTTAAATTTTGATCTATCAAACAGTTATGTCAATAAATTTGGTGATTGAGCAATCAAATGCTATGCATTCGGGTATGAGTTATGAATTAAAGTGTTAACATCAAGCAATGTTGTAAACTAGGTGTTTGATATGTTGCCTAAACTTTATAAGTTCAGATCTCTCCACGACAGAAACATACAATCTATTGCCGAATGTTCGTTATGGTTTGATTACGCTAAGACCTTTAATAACCCATTTGAGTCTAACCATCTGCTCGATAAAGAACTTCAAAACGATTTCAAGGTTATGTGTTTTTCTCAGTCAAGTGACCACCCAATACTATGGTCTCAGTATGGCGACAACTTTAAAGGCATGTGCATCGAGTATGATCTCAATTGTTATAATGGTGAGGCCAAGCTCGATTGCTTTGAAGTCCAGTATGAAGACGACCTAAGTATGTTCCGCTTAGAATCGTTGGGGGAATTCCAAACATCTGAATTGGAAGCAAAAATATTCAAGATAAAGCATTCTAATTGGCGTTACGAAAAGGAATATCGCTGGGTGTTGCCTGATGAGGAGATGCTCGGCAATAAGCTGTACCTTAATAGAGAATGCCTAAGTTCTGTAATCCTCTCTGAACACGCTCCTGCCGACAGGAAGCTTAAAGTTCTGATGACTTGCCAACGCCTTGGTATTCCCGTTAAACACGCAACAGCCAAACAAGAGTCGTTTACATTCGAAGTGGTCAGTTAAAATAATATAACCAACTGATTCTTATTAAAAATAACAGTACCCATCAAAAGTTACAGTGTAAGAGAAGGGGGCCGTATTTAATGTGGCTCCCTTCTCTTATTTACATATTCGTTGTCAGTTTTCCAGGCACTCTACTCTGCATTTGTTCAATTGTCGTTATAGACATTTGAACTGTGGAAAACCAATAAGGGCGATGCTTAACGTTAAACAATTCGCTGTTATCTAACGCTTCAAAAATAGAAAACTTTCTTCCCTGAGCGAGAGCTGCACCATAAACTGTTCGCTCTAGCACGGGAATATCATTCACTTCCTCTAGAAGCGCCTCCTTTATAAATTGGTTACCCGGGCTCCAATCTATAAACTCAACAAAATTTTTGAGTAGCTTAAGATCCAATTGATCTACCATGGTCTCGAGAAACTGTGTGTTTGGGAGGATTTCAGTACAAGCATAATACTCATCATGCTTGTCACTTGCTTCACGATAGCCAAGCATCGTTTTTACCAATGCATCTTCAAATATTGAAGAAAAATGGTTACAAATCAAAAACAAAGGCAGAACCCTCAAAACACCCAGTAGAATACCGACGTTAGGATCCTTTATCGACGTGTCTTGAAGTCGAATTCGAGTCGCATTAGAAGTTACGACTAAATGTTGCCAAACCTTAGGAGTAATGTGTTTGATGTTAGCATCGTTCCATTTAATTAGTTTCTGGCTCATTAGTAATGGAAACAATAAACGACAGTTGTCTATACCTACCTGCTGTGCTGCAACCTTAGGGTCGAGAATCACCTTAGACTTTCTACCGTATTTCTCAGAAAACTCCGGATTGGAAACAAACTCTATTAAATTTGAACTCAACAATTTGCTCGTATCTAAAACCTGATGGATCTTAGAAAAGTTTAAGGATGGCGTATACGCAACACTAGCAAACTGGTTGTAGTCTGGTAGCTCTGAAAACAATGTGCTTATTAAGGTCCCTTGAAGCTTCTCAAGCATAAGCGCAGTGGCGGCATTACTGACATCATCGACCACGTAGCGCAATGTTTGTTGCTTCGCGACGACTTTCTCACGATGAGCGTTAACTCTATCTTGTTCACAACGCAATAGAATACGTTGATTGCGAGATATGCGGTCAGATTCATCAAATATAACGCTATCACAGTATTTATTTTCCAAACTCAGTAATGTATCTACCGTAGATTGCTCGAGTTTATATTCCGGTGAGATCAGCCACCGATTAAAGCGAGCCTCAACATTGATTGAGACTTTTCTAGATATCTCAATCACTTCAGGGGTGTAATTTTTATGTGCTAACAACAACCGTGATTTTCCTTTGCCCTAAATGCTCTTTTATCGGCATACTCTGCCTTTATAATAAAACTAATATTAATAGAAATTAGAGATTGGTTCACGTAATTGTTTCAATAAAATTAAGATCATTTAGTTATAGTGCATGATGTCGGATTATTCTGAGATATGGAGGCGGATGTACTTTTCAGGAAAGCTGTATTTGAACTTTTTCTTCCTCGGTAAGTGCTTTTTAGCTTGTTTGCATACTTTGCTATCGCCAGATGCCCTAACCTTTTTAATTCTGGCAAAACCTTTAGAGTGCTTCATTTCTATCATCAGGTCGCAATAACCATCAAAATCAATATTACTCTTGTTGAGCCCTTCCAGCACTGTGGCTTTGATTTTTTTGGCTACGGGGTTAACCAATGCATCGTCGGCAAAAACTAATGGGGATAAAAAACACGACAGAAATATTAGATATCTCATACTGCTCTCTCTTTATTGGGGGGGAGAACAGTATGCTTACAGTTTAGGGGGATTAAGAATTAACTAAGTATGACGTTTTACCAGATAACTCGTAATTCTCGATAATTACGCTTTCTTTGAACCTTTGGATTTAAATCCATTATGCGGAAATACGTTACGAATACGTTGTTGAACGCTTTTAGGTACATCTTTAGTAAATTTGAGATTGTAACCAGAGCGCTTCGCATACACTTTCAACTCACCCTTGAAGGAATTATTGTGGCCAATTTCTTGAAGGTTGTGCTTAAAGCTCGGTGGAAGATGACCTTTAACTTGTTCGATCGCCCCGTCACTAAATTTGATTTTCAATACCGGCCGATCAACTGCGACTAACCAAAAAACCAACGCTGCACCAATTAAGATTACATACATCATAATGTCACCACTACTGTTGACGGTTATTTATCGTCAGAAAGGAGCTTACTCAAATCTTCTTTAAGGCTAGTAACTGTCTTGCTGGCCTGCTCACTTCGAGACGCTTCGCTAACCAAATACTCTATCGCATCAGATAACGTACAACCAAGTTCGTTTGCTCGTTGAGATAACTTCTCCCAGACTCGATAATCAAGATCGATAGACTTCTTTTTAGTATGAACTTGCTCAGCGTTGAAATGGCGCTTACGTTTGGCTCTGATCGCTTGCTTGAGTTTGTTATCAAGCTCAGGCGACATGTTATTTGAGATCCACTCAAGAACCCCTGTAGGTTGGTGTTCTAGCTCCAACAAAGCTTTCACGGCAACATCAGCTTCACTTGAATCTATATGGCAAGTGATCGAATCACCTTCTTTCCATTTTTTTACCAAGTAGTTCCATTTCCAACCACATTCTAAATTTTCAAGCTGCTGATATTTCATGTCTAATCTCGAGAGTTAACCTAGTGACAGCGTAACCCAGAATAGGTCACTTAACAATTGTTGTCTTGAAAGAATAGACCAAGATCATACTTATATTAGCTTAGTGTTTAGTAACTACAACATAGACCTATATGAGTCCTCGGTTTTTCTATATACTCCCTACCTTATTATCATAATCAGACATTTAAATGACTCAAGTAGATTGGCGACATGTAACGCCTCAGTACGATGAATATAGCGCTCAACTAGAGCAATTCCCTGACATCTCTCCTTTCACATTCTCAGATATTCAACATAGATTTAGAGATGCGCTAACCCGTTTTGTACGCCTATCCAATCTTTCACGAGTTCTACTTGTTAATGCGCCTGACAACTCAATCTATCGTCAACTTATCGTTGAATCTTTGACGACAGAATTAAAAGACGATGCTCAGCCTGTTATAAAAACCGAATCTTTAAATGCAGCCGCTTTATTTGACCAAGTTCAGTCTAAAAATGGTGAAATTGTAGCGACAAAGCCAGGTCTACTTTCTAGAGCGAACAATGGTTACCTCATTGTCTCAGCGAATCTGATCCTTGCAAATCCAGGAAGTTGGTTGTTATTGAAATCCGCACTTCTCGGTGAAGCAGTCGAACCAATTAGCAGTTTTCCAGAGCATCTAAATCAAACGCCTATCGCTGCACTGACATACAACATTAAGTTGATTGTTGTCGGAGACCGCGCTCAACTTGGTGATCTGGATTATCTAGATGGCGATATTCAAACAGGGTTTTGTCTATTCAGTGAAATAGAACAAGATATTAAGCTTTCACGCGATACTTTGACCCAATATCTTGGGTATCTAAGATGGCTTCAGCAACGTTATAACCTCCCATACATTACGCAACAGGCACTAATTGGGATTCTTACCGCTGGTGCGCGTGAGACTGAAGATCAGAGCTATATCCCTTTATGCCCTATTTGGCACAATGCGCTATTGAGCGAAGCTTTAGTTGAAGCGGACAATGGTGACATTGATATTCACCATATTCAGCAAGCTCAACAACACAAATACAACCGCGAGTCTTACCTTCCTGAACGTGCTCTCGATGATATTCGAGATGGCCAAGTCATCATCGAAACTGAGGGTGAACAAGTAGGTCAAGTTAATGGTCTGACTGTTATCGATGTACCGGGACACCCAATATCGTATGGTGAACCAGCTCGTATTTCCTGTGTTATTCACTTTGGCGATGGTGACATTACCGATGTAGAAAGAAAAGCAGAGCTTGGTGGCAACCTTCACGCTAAAGGCATGATGATCATGCAAGCGTTCGTAAGCAGCGCGCTAAACCTTGAAGATCCGTTGCCATATGCTGCTTCTGTTGTGTTTGAGCAATCATACTGCGAGGTTGATGGCGATAGCGCTTCCCTTGCTGAGCTTTGCTCTCTGGTAAGTGCTTTGTCGGAATATCCTATCAATCAACAAATAGCGGTAACCGGTGCTGTCGACCAATTCGGCCGTGTACAAGCCGTTGGTGGGCTAAACGAGAAAATCGAAGGCTTCTACCATGTGTGTAAACACAATGGGCTAACTGGCGAACAAGGTGTGATCCTTCCAAGATCTAACTTAAGACACCTTGCTCTGAAGCCAGACCTAATTGAAAGCATCAAAAACAAAGAGTTCCATATCTGGTCTGTGTCTAATGTAGATGAAGCGATTCCTCTTATTATGAACGCACCATTTAGGGACGAAGAACAAGAAAGCGTTCTGAGTAAAATCGCGGAACGTATTGAAAACTTTGAAAGACATGAGCACCCTATTGGAATCGTTGGACGCATTAAAAACTGGTTTGTCTAGTACTGATCGGACTTGTTTAGCGTACACCTGTTCACTAATATGCACCTATCAAAAATCGGAGTAATTGATAATGCAAAACAAACGTGATTCTTACACTCGCGAAGATCTTCTAGCATCAAGCCAAGGCGAACTATGGCCAGAAGGTCCTCAACTACCAGCACCGAACATGTTGATGATGGATCGCATCACTAAAATGTCTGAGACTGAAGGTGATTTCGGTAAAGGTTTGATTCTTGCTGAACTGGATATTACTCCTGACCTATGGTTCTTCGACTGTCACTTCCCTGGCGACCCAGTAATGCCTGGTTGTCTAGGCCTTGATGCAATGTGGCAGCTTGTTGGCTTCTACCTTGGTTGGGTTGGCGGCAAAGGTAAAGGCCGTGCTCTAGGTGTTGGTGAAGTTAAATTCACTGGCCAAATCTTACCTACGGCTAAAAAAGTAACTTACGAAATTCACATGAAGCGTGTTGTTAACCGTCGCCTAGTAATGGGGCTTGCAGACGGTCGCGTTCTTGTTGATGGTAAAGAGATCTATGTTGCTAAAGATTTGAAAGTTGGTCTTTTCCAAGACACATCAGCATTCTAGTCTAATAGTTAGATTTTTAATAAAGCAGCCAATGGTTGCTTTATTTTCATTCCAATATTTTTAGTTATAGTGCGTTAAAGTGTAACTAAGTAACTCTCATCAATTATATGTCCACCAGCGAAACAATCTTAAATCACTTTCTAAGCAGCCTGTTCTCGGTTTATAAGGCCTTGTATGGTTATCAAAAACTAACAAGGCTCCAGCTGTTATACAACATGGAGCCTTGACCTTTGAATATGTTCGCCCTATCTACTTATAGAGACCTGAATGCTTATCATCTTTGGCATCACGCCAACCACCTAACCAATACGATTTAGAATCCATTTGGCTGTATGGGCAAGCTTCTTGTGACCTGCCATTTAAACCAGCTTTGTAACCTTGAGATTGTGCTCGTTCTAGGCGATCACGCTTTTGTCTCTTCATAGTGCAGTCCTCATACGGGTGTTCGTTTACTAACATACAATGATTACAACTTCGTGGAGCCTTGTTGACTCCAACTTTAAGAATCGACCATATTTGTACTTTTCTCAAGGCGAAAAAAAGCCCGAGTTCAGAATTGTGAACTCGGGCTCAAGAGATAAAATTATTTAAATTTTCTACGGAACCCTAACAGGCCAAGCACAGTCAAACCTAACCAACCTAACCCAGCACCTTGGCGGTCAACTTTTTCTGTGTCTGTACTACGAGTCTGGATATCTTCTTCAGTAGCACCGCTAATAGGAACCAACTTAACCGCGACAACCTCTTCAACTGCGTTGGAAGCAGCTCCGCCACAGTAGGAGTTATGTGCAGTTGTGTCATAAGGTTGCGCTGCGCCATTTACAGTACACTTAATGGCAGTTCCCGATATAACACCAGCATCATTAATGTCTGTTGCATCGATCACACGGAAAAAATTATTAGCGTTAGAATAGTCCTGACCATCAGTATTAGCACCATTAGTTAAGTCATCTAACCACCATGATTTGCTGCGAAAAACCCCAGCGTAACGTTCCGTTAACGTACCTGAAACATCATCAGATTTATAGGGATAAATAAAACCGCGGTGTCGACGCTCACTGCCATCTACTTCTCGAATCGTCTCAGCATCAATCTGCCCGACAAATTCATTAAAATTGTTTACCGCTTTTGCTTCACCACCAGATCCAGTAAAGAAAATACCACCGGATAAGAATGTTGCACTAGGATTAGAAGCATCTTTAACAAAGAAAGCTTTGTTGGCTGCACTTCCACTTTCAGGAACATATCCATTTCGCTTCGCGTAACCTATAGCCAACAGGTTCTTGTTTATATCTGTAACTACAGAATTACTATATCTAGCATCATCATTGGATGAGCCAGAATTCACCTGTACACCACTAACCTGTGTAGTAGTCCATTTGGCACTGGTAAGATCTAATGAGTCACTCACAAAAACACTGGCATTCATGTCTTGTAAATCGCCATTACCATCTACAGTGTTATAGCCTACACCGTAAAAAAGAGAGTTTGACTCGGTAATTGAGCGCATGCTGCCTTGGGCAAAGTAATCACCTTGTTGGGCGTTGCCACCTCTGACCCAATCAATTTCTTCTGTATTAGTTCCATCCCAGATTGCTGCTTTTGAGCTAAACGTTGTATCTGAAGTGTCTGTTTTAGGGCCTTTCGTAGATACACTACCTACGTTATAAACATTACCGTTACTTGCTGTGATAGCTCTCCATGCACGAGTTTCTGAACTTCCGGCAGGTGCAGCTGTCGTCGTAAACAGCGCGTTATTGCGGATATCACCTTCAGATTTAACACCTAGTGGTTGAGCATTATCGTCTAGAGAGTTAATAACCGTATTACGGCTCTCAAATGTGGCGCCTCCCTCAACAAAAGCTTTGGCATTAACGTGAGTAAGATCATTTCTTTCCTTATTCCAAGTATCGTTCCAACGATTTTGAGCCCAACTCTCACATGTAGAATATCTTAGCTCTCTAAAACAATAGTTTTCAAAATCATCGAATTCTTGAATATATTGAAATGGAGCATCCATTGCGAATGGAACTTCTTCACGGTAACTAACAGCTTCAACGGTGTTACGTGTCTCTCCAGCAAGTTTAAATGTACTATCCGCGCAGTTAGCCGCGTTTGAATCAAAACACCCTTTTGCAAGCTCTACATTACCAGCATCTTTTGCAACGCCAGGCTGAATTGCGACACCAAAAATTTCAGATGCACCTGTAATAGAAGTCGTCACTTCAACTACCTTGTAAAGCGCAGCATTCGCATTAGTTGCAGCCAAAACTAGGGCTGCAACTGTTGTTAATTTAAATTTAGTACAAGTCATTATTACTTCTTAACTTTCCTGTTGTAGTGCCTCGAGCTCTTCCCAGCGCTCAAAAGCAACTTCAAGCTCCTGCTCTACTGCAGATAGCTTATCTAATACTGGTTGTGTCTGCTCTACAGATTTTGAAAAGAAGCTTGGATCGTTGACTTCTTCCTGAAGAGTTTCAATTTGAGTTTCCAATTCTTCTAAACGCATTGGTAGCGCTTCTAGTTCTCGTTGTAGCTTATACGATAACTTCTTAGGTTTAGTTTTAACTGGCGCAGTTTTGGGAGTTTCCTCAACAACTTTTTCAGTCTTTGCTGGCTTTTCAACCTGACGATACTCAAGTGCTTGTGCTCTTTGCTTCTGAGCATCATGGTAACCACCAACAAACTCTTCAACTACACCGTTACCTTCAAATATCCAACTCGTCATTACCGTATTATCAACGAACTGACGATCGTGGCTCACGAGAAGCAACGTACCCTCATAGTTGGCAAGCAAATCTTCTAAAAGTTCCAATGTTTCGATATCTAAATCATTGGTAGGCTCATCGAGAATCAACAAGTTATTCGATTTAAGGAAAATACGAGCCAATAACAATCGGTTTTTCTCGCCACCAGACAGTGCTTTAACAGGGGTACGAGCACGTTTAGGAGAGAACAAGAAATCTTGTAAGTAGCTCAATGCGTGACGCTCACGCCCGCCTACAGTCACTTCTTGCTTACCATCCGCTAGGTTATCAATCACCGACTTCTCAGGGTCTAGAATTTCACGGTATTGGTCGAAGTAAGCCACTTCCAGCTTAGTACCGCAATGCAAGCGACCTGAATCGGGTTTAAGTTGATCAAGAAGCAGTTTAAGCACCGTACTCTTACCACAGCCATTTGGCCCGATAAGTGCGATGCGATCACCGCGCATGATGTTGAAGCTAAAGTCTGTAACGATCTCTTTGCCTTCAAATGCAAAGTTAAGGTTCTCTGCTTCAAATACGATTTTACCTGAACGTGCAGACGTATCGATTTGGATATTCGCTTTACCTTGTACTTCACGACGATCTTGACGCTCTTCACGAAGCTTTTTAAGAGCACGAACACGGCCTTCATTACGCGTACGACGCGCTTTGATGCCTTGACGAATCCAAACTTCTTCTTGCGCTAGCTTTTTGTCAAATTCTGCGTTTTGCATCTCTTCAACACGTAGCGCTTCTTCTTTCTCTAGCAAGTAGTTGTCGTAGTCACCAGGGAAAGAACTTAGCTTGCCACGGTCAAGGTCGACAATGCGTGTTGCCATTGATTTAATAAAAGCACGGTCATGCGAGATAAAGATGATTGAACCACGGAAGTCTTTTAAGAAAGCTTCTAACCATTCGATCGTTGCTACGTCTAAGTGGTTGGTAGGCTCATCAAGCAGTAATACATCTGGGTCACATACAAGCGCACGTGCAAGTGCGGCTTTACGTTGCCAACCACCTGACAGTTCCGTCAGTTTAGTATTTGCTGTTAGTTTAAGTGCAGCAAGAACATTACTTACGCGATCTTCAAAACGCCAAGCATTTGCATGATCCAATTTTTCTTGAACGCGAGTAAGGCGATTTAAATTCTTTTCGCTAGGATCTTCTGCAATCACATCAAGTAAGTTGTGGTATTCCTTAAGCAGCTCACCTACCTCAGCTAAACCACCCGAGACGTATTCGTAAACAGAACCTTGTTCATTACGCGGTGGATCTTGCTCTAGACGAGATACAACCACATCTTGTGTAATCTGCATCTTGCCGTCATCCATGATGATGTTGCCAGACAAAATCTTCATCAACGTTGATTTGCCTGCACCATTACGGCCAACCAAACACACACGTTCGTTTTCTTGCAGTGCGAAATCCGCACCATCTAATAATGGGTGATCGCCAAACGCTAATTGCCCATTATGAATTGTAAGTAATGCCATTCTTCTTTAACCAATCGTTAAGTTCTAACAAGCCAAAAGGCCAGTTAAGCTCTGAGTGTTTAGACAAGTCAGAGCTTTCAAATTTGAGTACCGGAATAGTGACCCCGTAACGGGAGAAGAGCTCATCATCCAATGCGATATCCACCACATTGATCTGATGACTTATATTCAGCTGTTCCGTGAGTTTGAATGCCATCTCACATAGATGGCACCCTTCTGTACTGTAGAGAGTCAGCACTATATATCCTTATACAATCTCTTAATTACTTATGAGTAATCAACCAGCAGTTATGAATGTGCTTGTTGCGAGAGAAATCCAGAGGCAACGTCTTAGACGAGATATTCTGAGCTTTAAGACCCAGCTCTTCCAGACCTTCCATATCCATCTTGAAATGACGCTTGTTGTTAGAGAACACAATCGTGCCTTCTTCTCTTAGAAGACGCTTTAAATCTTCCATCAACTGGATGTGGTCACGTTGAACATCAAAAGATTGATCCATACGCTTAGAGTTTGAGAATGTTGGCGGATCAATAAAGATCAAGTCGTAAGATCCTTGCTCTTTCGCCAACCATTGTAAGCAGTCAGCTTGAACAAATTGATGTTGACGACCAACACGGCCGTTCAGTTCCATGTTCTCTTTTGCCCACTCAAGATACGTGTTCGACATATCAACAGTCGTTGTAGAGCGAGCGCCACCTACTGCAGCATGAACAGAAGCGCTGCCTGTGTAAGCAAACAGGTTCAAGAAGTCTTTACCACCAGCCATCTCACCAATACGGCGACGAGTGATCTTATGATCTAAGAACAAGCCTGTATCTAGATAGTCATGAAGGTTAACAATCAACTTAACGCCGTATTCGTTTACTTCTAGGTTAGAAGAGTCTTGAGCCATCTTCTGGTATTGAGAACGACCCTTCTGCTTCTGACGAACCTTAAGCACTACGTTGTTTGCTTCAACGCCAGTCACTTGAATAGAAGCGCGGATGATATCGGTTAAACGACGCTTAGCTTTATCTTCCGGCACATCTTTAGGTGCTGCGTATTCTTGAATCACAAGGTGACCGGGGTATACGTCAATCGCTACATTGTATTCTGGTAAGTCAGCATCGTAGATACGGTAGCAATCTAGTTGCTCTTTCTTAGCCCACTTACCGATCTTGCCGATGTTCTTTTTAAGACGGTTCGCGAAATCAGGTGCAATTAGCTGCTCTTGCTCGCCAGTTGGACGCTCAGACATAGGGCGGTCTGAAATTGAGTAGTTCTTCTGGTGACACGGTAACGCACCGTTATTCAGTTTGAACTGTTTGTCTGCACGCATACGCAGGCAGCTAAGTAATTCATCAGAACTTGAGAAGATAGACGCGTTGCAACCGCCAAACTCAGCCTTCAGTTGAGCACCAAATGCTGTGTACAGTGCAATCAAGCCCGGCTCTGTACCTAAACGCTCACCATAAGGCGGGTTAGACACAATCACACCATCAGTAAACTCTGCAGGACGTTTAAGCTTTGCTGCGTCACCTACTTCGAATTCAATCAACTCTTCAACGCCAGCACGACGTGCATTGTCACGCGCCGTTTTGATCATGCGTTCGTCATTGTCGTAACCGAAGAACTTACATTCTACTTTCTTAACGCCACGACGGCCTTGAACGTTAGCTTCAGCTTTAACTTCAGCCCAAAGCTCAGGTTCGAAATCTTCTAGTGATTCAAAACACCATTTCTGACGTTTCACACCAGGTGCTATGTTTGCAGCCATCATCGCCGCTTCAATCACTAACGTGCCTGAACCACACATAGGGTCAAGGAAAGGTTTCGTTGCATCCCAACCACTACGAAGAAGAATCGCTGCAGCAAGAGTTTCACGCAGTGGTGCGCGACCTGATTCTGGACGGTAGCCACGTTGATGAAGGCCACTGCCTACCATATCCACACCAAGAATCGCTTTGTCGCGATGTAGACGAACGTGAATACGAATATCTGGATTTTCTTTGCTAATAGATGGGCGCGGTAAAGACTTCTTCTCGAAGCAATCTACAACGGCATCTTTTACTTTCATTGCACCGTATTGGCTATTACGGATTTCGTTGTTCGTACCATTGAAATCAACAACGAAACGCTTAGTGCTATGGAATTGATTTACCCAGTTAACCGCTGTGGTTGATAGGTAAAGATCCATGTCGTCCATACAAGTGAATTCGGAAAGGACACGTACAAATCGAGAAGCCAAACGGCTCCACAAACAACAACGATAAATTTGCTCATTGGTGGCTTTGAATTTAACACCTGCTTGAACAGGTTTTGCGTTTGTAATCCCTAGTTGGGTTAGTTCTTCAACTAATAAATTCTCAAGGCCATTTGAGGTAACCGCTAGATATTGATTCATAGTGTTCTTTTATTGATAAAAATGAGCTCGATTATACCTGAATTTGCTATTAGAGCATCACACTAAACTCGTCTTTTCATTGAATCTTTCTACTAACTGCTTAGCAAATGCTCAGTCATGAAGCGATCGCTTACTCGCCCCCCCTTACAACACAACAACTCTCAATCTCACAGAAATAACACTCATCGTTAAGCTTAAATCATTAAGTGCATTTATATTCACCTCCAAATTGGTATATACCAACTTGAAATTTGAGCTGAAACTTAACAACAAAAGAGTCCAAACAGGGAACAAACAGAGGAAACCCGCTATCGATAATGAGAGAATCGGTCGAAATTGAGGTTAAAAAAGATACGTTTTTTACAAATTAAATAAGTGAACAACGTCATTCAAATGAATGAACTACGTCGTATTTATTGAGATAGGCTTTTTTAGGCACAAAAAAATCGGCTATTAAGCCGATTATGGGGAAGGTATTACAGGTTTATTCGTAGCGATGGTTGGTCGAAATAATGCTCTAGTGACGCTCTAGGTTAGAGGTTAACCCACCATCGCAATATGCGTTTGATGAAGGATGGCATTTGCATCAGTCATTCTATCGTGCATGACTTTAATCGAGTCTCCAAAGCATAACCCTTTTGAAGGCGTTAGAAGGAACTCTTCTAAGTCTACAAATGCACATAGGCTCGCACACTCTCCTACTTCTAATACAATGAAGTAACCAAGGCTATGCTCGTTATTCATTTGTACAATATCCCCTTCTTGAGGATATTCATGGCCAGCGCCTTGTGAGTCGAAGAACCAGCTTTTAGGCTGTACAGGCTTATGGAAACGCTTTGCAGCCACACAATAAAGTGCAAGCTCTGCTTGTCGTGGCTCAGACAGTTCTAAGCCAGAAATTTGTTCTTTGAAGGTTTGGTAGGAAGATGCATCATCAACAGTGAATTCATTATCTTTAAAAGCGCAGTCCACCAGCTTATTGCGGACCAGATTCGTTTTAAAAATCATATCCTCTCCGAGGTTTAGCATCAATGAACATTGCTGCTCATCGTAATACCAACTCCATGTATCGCTAGGTTTAAGCATCATTTCGTCTCACACTGTTGAACCATTCAATTAGGTAAAACGCAAAATTACCTTCAATTACAGTAATTTTACTGTGCGATAGGCAAAAAAAAAGAGGAAATGAATTCCTCTTTTTTATCGCTTTTCTCTACAACTCAGTGAGTTACAGTGTCTCTTTTAGTAAGACGATGCCGGATTGTAGTCTTTGGACTAAGATCGTATTTGCGGACTATAGATTTTTGACGATGTCGCCTACAAGTCCTGGACCTTTGTAGATGAAACCAGAGTAAACTTGTACAAGCTTCGCGCCTGCCATCATTTTCTCTTTTGCAGCAACGTAAGAGTCAACGCCACCTACCCCGATGATCGGTAGTTGGTCACCCAGCTCTTCGTGAAGTTTGCGAACAACTTCAGTACTGCGAGATTGAACTGGACGTCCGCTTAGGCCACCCGCTTCATCGCAATGCTTCATGCCTTCAACGATACTGCGATCCAATGTCGTGTTGGTTGCGATCACACCATCGATCTTATTTTTGATCAATGATTCGCAAATCTGGCTGATTTCGTCATCACTTAGATCCGGAGCGATCTTAAGAGCAAGCGGGACATATTTGCCATGCTTCGCTTCTAATTCAGATTGCTTGGTTTTTAGTTCAGACAACAGATCATCAAGTGCTTCACCATATTGTAGCGAACGAAGTCCTGGAGTATTTGGTGAAGAGATATTTACCGCAATGTAACCCGCGTATTGGTAAACCTTCTCCATACAGATAATGTAATCTTCTGCGCCCTTTTCAATTGGCGTGTCTTTGTTCTTACCAATATTGATACCTAAGATGCCGTCATAGTTCGACTTCTTAACATTCTCAATTAGGTTATCTACGCCTAGGTTGTTAAAACCCATACGATTGATAATACCTTCGGCTTCAACAAGACGGAACAAACGTGGTTTATCATTACCTGCTTGTGGACGAGGAGTAACAGTCCCTACTTCTACAAAACCAAAACCCATTGCGCCAAATGCATCAATACATTCGCCGTTTTTGTCTAGGCCGGCAGCAAGGCCAACTGGGTTTTTAAAAGTAAGACCCATGCACTCTACAGGTCGGTGAGGTAATTGTTGGCGATACAAAAGATCAATAGGTGTGCCAGTGAAGCGTTTGAAATTTTGAATTGCAAGATCATGAGCCTTTTCGGCATCAAGTTGAAAAAAGCCAGTTCTGGCTAGACGGTAAAGCATTGTGCCTCCGATAGAAAAAAGCGCCGTGTAAACGGGGCGATATTATTTACTTATTTACCCAACTATTCAATCTATTACTGTCTGTAAGGGTAAGATAATCGAGTTTTCTAACGAATGAGGTTTATTATTAAGCAAACGTTACCGTATCCTCCGGCGAATAGCCCATTTGACTATCATTCGTGTAACGAGCATAGATTAACTCGACCTGGGATAAGCTAACTTGACCAAGCATAAGTGACTCAATGAAATAATCGGACACGTCATTCACTATTCAGCCTAATAGCACTGTTCTGTCAAATAACACTTTTCTGCCAAATAACACTGTTCGGCCAAACTAAAAAGGCAGACCTAATGGCCTGCCCTTGTTTCTTTTCTTTTCGTTTTTATCTAATCGCTAATCTGTTGACATGCAGTTTAGATTCAATAGCATCAATTCACGTAGTGCTACTGAGAACTTAGCAAACTCATGAACCGAACCTACTTTGAATTCGTTCAAGATGCTTTCCCAACGATGGAGAGAAACCGAATTGCTTTCCATCCAATCATCAAGCGCTTTAATCACATCAATATCTGAAGCACAACCGCAGTTAAGTACTTGGCCAGTTAGCTGACGTTGCTGCCAATCCAGATCTTCTCTGAATGCTGCACGTGCCAGCGCTTGCCAGTTGTTGTCTACTGCTTGGCCATTGATTTGCTTCAAGAACCAGTGCAAAGACAAGCGATCACCAAGATTGAAGTAAAGCTTAGACGCTTGTTGTACTGTTTTACCTGTTTCACGAGCTACTGTGGATATATCCAGTGCTGAGTACAAGCTAGACAAACGCGCGACTGAATTAGCCAACTCAGCGTTTACACCTTGGTCAATCCATAGCTGTGCCATTGCGTTATGCTCTTCTACTTCAGAAGCCACTAGGTTTTCATCCAGTTTCTCTGTGATAGTTAGAACATCACCTTGGTAAAGTTCAATCAGTGCTTTCACTGACTGTTTACCGGTACGGTTTCTTAGCAACCAACGAGCCAAGCGACGAAGTGTGCGGCGAACATGGTAGATCAATTCATATTGAGCTTCGGAACTTGAAACATTGTCCAGTTCACGGATGCTCTTCAGAACTTTACCAAGACCGTAGATTTCACGAGATGCTGCGTAAGCATTTGCAATATCAACGATATTTGCGCCCGTCTCTTCTTGCAGACGAGTGACGAAGTTACAACCCATCTCGTTAACCATTTGGTTAGCCAGTGCCGTCGCAATGATTTCAGAGCGTAGTGGATGGTTATCCATATGCTGAGAGTAGTTACGACGTAACGCTGTTGGGAAGTATTGCATAAGCTGTTGAGCATGGAATTCATCATTCGCGATATCATCACTAACAAGATCTTCTTTAAGCACCATTTTTCCGTAAGCAACAAGTACAGAAAGCTCTGGTCTTGTTAGGCCTTGACCTTGTTTTTCACGCTCAAGCAATGTTTCGTCATCTGGGATGTATTCCAAACCACGATCCAAGTACCCTGCTTTTTCCATAGTGTGGATGAAGCGAATTTGCTCTTTGACTAAGCCAACACCTTGATGCTCAGTAACCGAAATAGATTCAGCTTGGCAATATGCGTCGTCTAGTACGATTTCGCCCACTTCATCTTCCATCGATTCAAGCACTTGGTTACGTTGCTTAACGGTTAGATCACCATTAGACACCAAACCATTCAAGAAGATCTTAATGTTTACTTCATTATCTGAGCAGTCAACACCGCCAACGTTATCAACGAAGTCAGTATTAACGCGGCCACCCGTAAGCGCGTATTCAATACGACCCAATTGAGTCATACCCAAGTTACCGCCTTCACCAACAACCTTAGCTTTCAGGTCACGGCCATCAATACGAAGCACGTCATTTGCACGGTCACCCACATCAGTATGAGTCTCGTTTGAAGACTTAACGTATGTACCGATACCGCCATTCCAAAGAAGATCAACCTGCATAGACAAGATCGCTTTGATCAAGTCATTCGGTGCCATTGATGCTTTCTTGGTACCCAGCATTTTCTGAATTTCAGGCGTCAAAGGAATCGACTTCGCTCGACGAGAGAAGATGCCACCACCTTGAGAGATAAGGTCTTTGTTGTAATCTTCCCAGCTTGATCGAGGTAGATTAAACAAGCGCTCACGCTCTACCCAGCTTGATGCTGATTCTGGATTCGGGTCTATGAAGATATGCATGTGGTTAAACGCAGCTTGCATACGAATATGCTTAGACAACAGCATGCCGTTACCAAACACATCGCCCGCCATATCACCTACACCGATAGCAGTGAAATCCGTTGTTTGACAGTTGATGCCCATTTCACGGAAGTGACGTTTAACAGATTCCCAACCACCTTTAGCAGTGATACCCATCGCTTTATGGTCGTAACCGTTAGAACCACCAGAGGCAAATGCATCGCCTAACCAGAAGTTGTATTCATCAGATACTGAGTTTGCTAGATCTGAGAACGTTGCTGTACCTTTATCGGCAGCAACAACCAAGTACGGATCATCTTCATCGTGACGAACAACACTCTTCGGTGGGATAACCTCGCCTTCAATAATGTTGTCTGATACGTCTAGTAGCGCACGGATGAAGCGTTTGTAACAACGTTGACCTTCAGCAAAAATTTCATCACGGCCAGACATCATGTGCTGACGCTTACAAACGAAACCACCTTTTGCACCAACCGGTACAATTACTGTGTTCTTAACTTGTTGTGCTTTAACTAGGCCTAGAATCTCAGTACGGAAATCCTCTTGACGATCTGACCAACGTAAACCACCACGAGCGACTTTACCGCCACGTAGATGCACACCTTCAATATCAGGTGCGTAAACGAAGATCTCAAACGCAGGAACCGGCGCTGGGATATCTGGAATCTCGCTTGGTCTCATTTTCAGAGCCAACCAAGGTTTAGACTGTTTGTTGTCGTCTAACTGGTAGTAGTTAGTACGAAGCGTTGCTGTGATCATTTCCATGTAGCGACGAATGATACGATCATCATCCAAGCTTTCAACATGATCCAATTGTTCAGTGATCTTCTTGATAAGATCTTGTTGGCCTTTCACGCTGCCCTTCAATTTAGGGTCAAAACGCTTGCCGAATAAGCTCACTAACCCTTTCGCTAGATCTGGGTAATGAGACAATGTGTCTTCAATGTATTGTTGACTAAATGGGAAACCAACTTGGCGCATGTAACGCGCATATGCACGTAAGATTGAGATTTCACGGCCAGAAAGACCTGCACCCAATACCAAGCGGTTGAAACCATCGCTGTCTAACTCACCCGCCCAAATCGCAGCAAAAGCTTGTTGGAATAGATCGCGAGCTTCACGAAGATCAATCGTCTTGTCACTCTTATGCAGCATCGAGAAATCAAGGATCCAATAAGTCACCCCATTGGTCTTGCGTACTTCATAAGGTGATTCACCAATAACGCGCAGGCCAAAGTTTTCAAGCATTGGCATAACATCAGACAGGTGAATCGGCTCATCACTGTGGTAGAACAATTTCAAACGAACAGCTTTAGAGTCTGCCGCCTCTTCTTGAGGTCGGTAGAAAAGCATGCCAAGTTTGTTGTCTTCACTTAGTGCTTCTAGACGCTCGATGTCTGCAACAGCAGAACCAGGCATCATGTCTTCTTTGTACGAACGTGGGAATGCACGCATGTACTCTTTCGATAACGGAAGACCTTTGCTCTCACCGAAGTTAGCAACGATTGATTCAGACAGACGGTCATCCCACGTAGACGATACTTCCATTAAATTTTGCTCAATTGTTTTCACGTCCACATCCATGTTGTTGTTATCAACACGAACAATATAGTGCGTTCTTGCCAGTGGGCTTTCAGAGAAGTATGTCGTGAATTCAACTTCTTCTTCGCAGCCAAAGTATTGCTTCAAGATGCGCTGGGTTTGACGACGAAGCTCGGTGTTGTAACGATCTTTTGTTACGTAAACCATACAGCTGAAGAAACGGCCAAACGGGTCTTTGCGAACGAACAAGCGCAGAAGATCGCGATCTTGCATTTGTACAACGCCCGTACCCACTTCAAGTAGCTCTTCTTCTCGAGCTTGAAGCAGTTCATCACGTGGGTAGTTTTCAAGAATGTTGTGCAGAGCTTTGTAAGAGTATGAACCCTTACGGTAACCACTTGCATCTAAGATACGCTCAACTTTCTCGCGAACTAGAGGAATGGTTTCAACGGTTTGGTTATAAACGGCAGAAGTGTAAAGACCCGTAAAGCGGTGCTCACCAATGACCTTGCCGTTTTTATCAAACTTCTTGATGCCGATGTAATCATTGTAAGCTGGGCGGTGAATGCGTGAAGCCGTGTTGCCCTTGGTTACGATCAATACATACGGTTTTTTCGCTTCTAAGCGTGCCGAGTCAGAAAACTCAGACAGCTTAACGTTGCGTACACGATCTGAATTTGCGAACAAACCAAGGCCTTGCTCCTTGGTAGGTTGCAGTTCCGTGTCGCCATTCACAGAAACAAGGTCATATTCCTTGTAGCCCATAAACGTAAAGTTGTGCTCGCCTAACCAACGAAGGAACGCCAACGTTTCATCAAAACGCTGGCTATCCACTGGAATCGTCTCTTTTTGCTGTTCAACTTGATTAGTTACTTCTTCAAGTCGTTCTACCATTTGTAGCCAGTCATTAACCACAAGACCAGTATCGGTAAAGATATCCAGTAGTTCCGTTTTGAGCGCGGTCATTTCAGCTTTGCTGCTAAGACGGTCAACCTCAATATGGAAAAGCGATTGGAAAGCACCTTCATTGTTGCTTACACCAACAACACTTCCCTTATCAGAACGTGAGATTTGTGTTGGGTTGTGAAGCATAAGGTGAGAAGAGAGGTCGAGGCGAGTTAATGCCATTTTTACAGAATCAACGAGGAATGGGCTATCTGGTACCACTATCTCAACGATAGTGTGAGTAGATTGCCAGCCTTGGCGACTTACTGTCGGGTTAAAAACACGGACAGAAATTTCGTCGGCTTTCTTTTCATTGATGTGATGCCATAAGCTAACTACAGCACCGTATAAATCGGATTCGTTTCTCTGAGTCAGGTCGTCGTGAGAAACGTTACTAAACAAGTGTTGAGCAAGTTGAGTTACGAGAGGTCGATGAGCAAGGTCAAGTTTGTCTTGAATCAGTTTGTACACTTTTTCAAGTAAAACTGGAACCACAGTTTCACGTGCGGTCATAGTCACACTCCACAATTAGAATTATATTTTATTATTAGGGGGCTTACTTAAGCTGGTGTTTGAATTGAGCCGTTGAGCTCTTTTCTACTAACGAGTTAAGCAAAGGTAATGCATTCATTTATTGTAAAAGCATTATTGAGAAATAGTTAATTGTTTTGGAGGTGGTAAGAGGTGAAATGTTTGATTATGTGATTAAGATTCCTTTTAACTCACTAGGCACGCCAAGGTTTACAGAGCTTCCAACTTAATAAACTTATTTTTTTGGTCAGTTGTCAGTCTAAACTGCCCTCTAACCCCTATTTGTGTAAGAAAAGGTCTGAACCGAGTTGCAGGTAACTGTAGGCGTAATCCAGTGGTCGTTATCACTTGGACTTTACTTGCCGCACCAGAATAGCTGGCCAAAAACTGCTGATATGAGATGTTAAGTTGGAAAATATAGCGATTCATACGATACCTGTATAAATATACAGTGCCGGTGTTTTTTGGCACTTTTCGATGTCTGACGGTGAAACTGAGCTTGAAACTGCTCTAGCTTATCGAAAATTCGATAAACCAGAAACAAAAAATCAGTGGTAGATATTCTCTACCACTGATGACCTTTCGTTGTAGCAAACAATTTATTAGTAAACCGCTTATTAGCAATCAGTTACCCGAATGAGCGCGAACTTAAGCCTCTAGTGCTTTCGTCACTTTCTCGAACAAGTCTTTTGCTAGGTTGTCCATGTTCTTTAGCGTCTCAAGTTCTTTTCTGATCAGAGCTTGACGGGCATCGTCGTACTTACGGAACTTAAGCAGCGGGTCAATCAAGCGCGAAGCCACTTGCGGGTTGCTGCTGTTCAGCTCACGTAGGATCTCGCCAGCAAACGCATAACCTTGTCCTGACTTGTCATGGAATTGAACCGGGTTCATGTTTAAGAATGAACCGACCAAGTTACGAGTACGGTTCGGGTTTTTCAAACTGAACGCTTGGTGTGACATAGACGCCTTAATCACTTCAAGTGCGTTTGAACTTGGGTTAGTTCCTTGAAGAGCAAACCACTTGTCCATGACAAGACCATCGTGTTTCCACTTGTCGCTGTAATCCGCCATTAAAGTTTCACGACATGGGAGTTGTGCACTGTTCGCCGCGCCCATTGCTGCCATTGTGTCTGTCATGTTGTTTGCTTGCTGGTACATAGCGACAACCAAGTCATTACCCTTTTCAGTATGAGCCAAGTAACTTAGACAAACTTTACGCAGAGTTCGCTTACCAATTGAATCATGGTCAATCGTGTATTCTGTTAATGCGTGACTGTGGTAAACCGCAGCAAGTTCATCTTCGAGCTCTTTCGCTAGCGTCACTTTCATCGCTTTCAATACAGATGCAACAGCATCGATATCGACACGATCATACCAACCAGACACTTCATTATGACTTGGTAGAGAAAGCATCTCTGCAATAAACGCAGGCTCTAAAGAATCACTAAGCAGTACGCCACGGAATGCATCAACAACAGAAGCTGAAAGTTCAAACTCTTGACCTTGTTGAACCTTCTCAACGTTACTGCGGATGTACTTAGCCAATAGCATTTGACCCGCATCCCAACGAGAGAACTCATTGCGAGCATTCACCATCAGGAAGATCAGCTCTTCATCTGAATAATCGTATTCCAATTTCACTGGCGCAGAGAATTCACGAAGTAGCGATGGGATCGGTTGATCTGAAACGTTTTCAAACACAAACGTTTGTTCCGCTTCTTTCACATCTAATACATTGTGAACTGGCTGACCGTTACATTGTAACTCAATCACATCACCCGACGCTGTGTATAGCTCGATATCTAGTGGAATATGCAGAGCCTGCTTTTCGGTTTGCTCATGAGTTGGCGCTGTTACTTGGCGAGTCGTTAACGTGTACTCTTTTTTCCCTGCATCGTAGTGGCTTTCAACAGAAAGCGTCGGCGTACCAGACTGGCTGTACCATAAACGGAACTGAGACAGATCAACACCCGATGCATCTTCCATTGCCGCTACGAAGTCTTCACATGTTGCCGCCGTGCCATCGTGACGTTCAAAGTACAGCTTCATGCCTTTTTGGAAACCTTCCTCACCCAACAATGTGTGGATCATTCGGATCACTTCACTACCCTTTTCGTATACTGTCAACGTGTAGAAGTTGTTCATTTCTATCACTTTTTCAGGACGAATTGGGTGAGACATTGGGCTCGCATCTTCAGCGAATTGTGGCCCACGAATAATACGAACATTGTTGATACGGTTTACTGCGCGAGAGCCAAGATCAGAAGAGAATTCTTGGTCACGGAATACCGTTAAACCTTCTTTCAAGCTCAACTGGAACCAATCACGACAAGTGACTCGGTTACCTGTCCAGTTATGGAAATATTCGTGACCGATTACTGCTTCAATACCTAGGTAGTCGGTATCTGTCGCGGTTTGGTCATTAGCTAAAACGAATTTAGAGTTGAATACGTTCAGGCCTTTGTTTTCCATCGCGCCCATGTTGAAGAAATCAACGGCAACAATCATGTAGATGTCTAAGTCATACTCAAGATTGAAACGCTCTTCGTCCCACTTCATTGAGTTAATCAAAGAAACCATCGCGTGGTTTGCGCGATCGAGGTTGCCTTTGTCGACAAAGATTTCTAGGTCAACATTACGACCTGATTGTGTGGTGTATGCGTCACGAAGTACATCGAAGTCACCCGCAACTAAAGCAAACAAGTACGCTGGTTTTGGATGTGGGTCTTGCCATTTCACCCAGTGACGACCATTTTCAGCTTCGCCTTCATCTACACGGTTACCATTACTTAATAAGAATGGGTTTTCGGCTTTGTCTGCGATGACCGTTGTCGTGAATTTCGCCAACACATCTGGGCGATCCATATAGTAAGTAATACGACGGAAACCTTCCGCTTCACATTGAGTACAGAATGCACCACCCGATTTATACAAGCCTTCAAGAGCGCTGTTCCCTTCAGGGTCGACTTCAGTCACGATCGTTAGCGTAAATTCTTTCGGAAGGTCATTCAGAGTAAGTAGAGTTTCAGACTGCTCATACTGCGTCCACTCCGTACCTTCTACCAAAACAGACACCAACTTCAAGCCTTCACCATCAAGTACTAATGTCGAGCTTTCTTTCTCCTGCTTAACACTAGAAACAGCGGTAATGATGGATGCCGAATCGTACAAATCGAAAGTAAGATCGATTTCAGAAATAGTGTGAGATGGTGATTGATAATCTTTACGATATTTGGCTTGAGGTGTATGTGCCATGACGGGTTCCTTTTGATCGTTATACGTAATTATATTTTAACTGTATATATCTAAAGGTTGAGCGCCAAGAACACAAGAGGATTATTGAAAAAAGGAGGCATTGTAGGAAAATGCCTCCATGTTTTGCTATTTTATCAATCAAATCAGACAGGAACGGCTAAGAAATGAACTGTGAGCCATATTATCAACGAGCCTGACTTTACGGCGAGATATAGTGCTTAACGAATGCGATTGAGCACCGCAAACATGTCTCCTTCTTCACCTTGAAGCGTCAACACATCACTGTTCAGTGTGTAACGAGTACCGTGTTCGCCATTTTCATACAGCAATACTAATTGGTCGCCTTCGGTGTAATACACTCCGCGACGAATCACTTCACCCCCTTCTTCATCGGACACTCGGAACATGAAGATAAAGTCAGGCTGAAGCACTAAATCCATTTTTTGAATGTTACTGGCACGCAAATCGCTCCCGGAAAGTTCTGCGCTTGACCATATTCCTGCCAGGGCATTGGGCAAGGCTTTGGTGAACATAACGCCGTTAAGGTTCAGCATATTGTGATTACTGCTGTAAGCGTAAACCTGAGGCTCAGAAGTATTCAAACCTAAAATAATGGTGTCTTCATTGGCGTTATACAAACCTTCCCAATGGTCGACACTGTAGTCTTTCTTCTGAATATCAATAGAGAAAGAGTAGTTTGAGTCGAGAGTCAGCTTAATTGCTCTAAAATTTTCAGTGCCTTGTTCAGGATCTGGGTTCATCAAATACCAATCACCAAGTAACAGAGGAAGGTCAAAATGAGATAGATTGCTATCACTTTTTGATTGTTGATCGCTCGAAGCTACCTCGCTCCCAAAAGCAACAAAACTTAAACAAGATAAAAATAGTAGAATCCATTTCATAAGCGCCCCCTCGTTTTCTTTAAGCTTAGGCACGTAATGAATAGAAAGCGAAAAAATATGATCCAAGTCACTAAATTTTAAGTGCAAAGTAACTTAAATGTCATTATTCGACGCAAAATAGAGCTAAATAACCCTGAGTATTGAGTGTTCTTTGCGACAATCTCAACGGTTACAATCAGGTATTCCTGTCAAATCATAGACACAAAAAAAGCGAGCCTAGGCCCGCTTTTTAAATTGTGCATCTTTAAACAATCACCTTTTAACAGGTATTTGCTCTATTTCTTGATCATATCCAGCATGATAGCAACAGACTCATCAAGATAAGCATCCGGGGCTTCATAGTCTTTAGGAATATCATCTAACGTTTTAAATGCCTCTAATTTAGCGGCTTTTTGACGTTGGTTGATACGATCTAGACGAAGCGTATCCGCATCATCGCTCTCTTGCTGACGTACCTTTTCATTCAAAGAAAGGTCGTTATCGTCTTTATCTGCCTTATATTTTTCAATATCTTGCGCGATAAAGCCGAATTCCATGTCAGTAGCAATGCGAGCTTGATGTTGGGCAGTCAAAGCAATTATTTCTTCATCGTTACGCTGTAACACTGAGTAATTTGCTTTATCAATACTGTCCCAAGGCAGAGCATTATCTTCAACACTTTCACCAGTATCAGCAGGATCAATTGGCGTTGGATAAGCAATATCAGGTACTACACCTTTGTTTTGCGTACTGCCACCATTGATTCGATAGAATTTCTGGATTGTGTATTGAACGTAGCCCAACTCTTTATCGAATAAATCATAGATATGATTCAAAGAGCGATGTTGTTGCACCGTTCCTTTACCGAAAGAGTTTTCGCCAAGGATGATTGCACGACCGTAATCTTGCATCGCTGCCGCAAAGATCTCAGAGGCTGAAGCACTGTAGCGATTGACCAATACCGTTAGTGGACCTTGGTAACTAATTTCGCCATCAGTATCACTGTTCACTTTGACACGACCGTAGCTATCACGCACCTGAACAACGGGTCCCTCTTTGATAAACAAACCAGAGAGTTCAGTTGCTTCAGTGAGTGCACCACCACCGTTGTTTCTCAGATCAACAATAATCCCTTCAACACCTTGCCCTTTAAGCTCAGTGATCAGTTTGTCTGTATCTTTAGAAAGACCAACATAGAAGCTTGGTACTTCGAGTACACCAATCTTCTTGCCATCTTTCTCGATAACTTCTGACTTAACAGCGCGGTCTTCTAAACGAATCTTATCGCGTACAATTGTGACAACGTGACTTTTTGCATCTTTACCATCTGGCAGGATCTGTAGCTTAACTTTGGTCCCTTTCGGTCCTTTGATTAATTGCACTACATCGTCTAAACGCCAGCCAATAACATCAACAATCTCTTCGCCATCTTGACCGACACCAACAATACGATCACCGTCGCTCAATTGTTTACTGTTTGACGCAGGGCCACCAGCAACGAGAGATCGAATAACGGTGTAGTCGTCAGTCATCTGAAGTACAGCACCAATACCTTCTAGAGATAGATTCATCTCTGATTGGAATTGCTCTGCATTTCTTGGAGAAAGGTAGCTGGTGTGAGGATCAACTTCACGCGCAAATGCGTTCATGTAGATTTGGAAAGCATCTTCATTATGCGATTGCGTGATACGCTTCATCGCATTGTTGTAACGCTTTTCCAAAACTTCTTGAATCTCTGGCCATTCTTTACCAGTAAGTTTTAGATTCAACGCATCGTATTTAACACGCTTCCTCCAAAGCTCATTCACTTCGGCGATATCTTTCGGCCATTCCGCTTCATTGCGATTGAGCTCAATACTTTCATCGGTATCAAACTTAATCTCAGTGTCTAGCAAAGACAGCGCATACTGAAAACGTTCAAAACGCTTCTGCATAGAAAGATTATAAACATCGAAAGCAATCTGGTTATTACCCGCTTTCAGCTGATCATCAATTTGAACAGATGATGAGGAGAAAGAGTCAATATCAGCTTGAGTGAAGATATTACGATTATAATCCAGCATCTCTAAATAACGATTAAAGATAGCTTGAGAGAAATCATCGTTGAGATTGAAGTGTTTATAGTGAGAACGAGTAAATCGAGAAGTAACACGTTTACTAGCAGTTTCGTGTTGGGCCTCAGGAACGAGTAAAGGTAAATCGTCCTGATCTAATTTGGCTTCAAGAGCCTGAGCTGAAGCTGCTAGACAAAAGCTAGCAGCAATCAGTGTCAATTTTGAACGGCATTTCATGCGTAGGAGTATCTCCTTTAAGCGCGCAAGTGCTCCGCTTTAACAACCATTTGTAGGCCGTTTGCTAACTGAACACGCACATCTTCCTTATTGATTTCAACAATGGTCGCAGCCATGTTTCCTGTACCCATGTTCACATTTACTTCTTTGCCAGCGATGAATTCGTCAGCGTTCAAAGCGCGTGTTTCTACAGGCTTTTCTACTTTCGGTGCTTTAGGCGCTTGACGACGAGGCTGTTGAGCTTTCTTCGCCTTAGCTTTCGCTTTGCCTTCTTCACGAGCTTTCTGTGCTTGTTCTTTACGACGAGCCTGAACTTTCGCTTTGCTTTCTGCAAGTGTAGCTTTAGCGTGCTCAACGTGCTCTTCTTCTAACGTTCCACACGTGTTGCCGTCTAGGTCAACACGATCTGCGCCAGCTTTTACGCCGTGCAGGTAACGCCATGATGATGTGTACTGTCTTAACGCTGCACGAAGCTGAGTCTTACTTACTTTTTCGTCTTCATTTAGACGTTCAGCAAGATCTTGAAAAATACCAATTTTAAGTGGTTTTGCTTCACCTTCTAGAGTAAAGCATTTAGGGAAACATTCAGCAATATATGCGATAACTTCTTTGCTGTTTTTTAACTTTTCAGTGTTTTCCATGTGGGTTCCTGGTTTTTGCGGTTTTCCGCGAGCATTAAGAAAATATTTTTACGTATTATAGAGAGATGCTTGGGAAAAACCACAGTAAGAGAATAATTTATGCCTTGTTCGCGTGCGAATTAAGCACCTTTTCCACTTCAGCCATAAAAAATGTCAATCCGTCTTCATCAATTTGAGAAAAACGACCAATATTTGGACTATCGATATCAAGAACGCCCACAACTTTGCCATCGATAGAGAATGGAATAACGATTTCTGAGTTACTTGCAGCGTCACAAGCGATGTGACCTTCGAACTCATGCACATCATGAATACGCTGAACTGTATTTGTTGCAACCGCAGTTCCACACACACCGCGCCCTACCGGAATTCGAACGCAAGCAGGTTGACCTTGGAATGGACCCAGCACTAGTTCGTCTTTTTCCTTAGCTAGGTCTTGCTTGATTAAATAGAAACCTGCCCAATTCAGTTCATCCAATTCCATGAATAATAATGAACTAATGTTTGCAAGATTTGCAATTAGATCGGTTTCAGATTCAATTAATGCAACGGCTTGTTTGGTTAAGCGTTGGTAATGTTCTATTTTCATATTAACTTCCAATTAAATTGAGACTTCCATTATCAAGAGAACGCAGTAAAATGCGGCCATCAAACTAAATAGGACTTATTCTCATTACAATGAACAATTCAGAAGACACTATTAGCCGTTCTTGGTTGATAACTCAAGTAAAAAAACACAAGTCCAAATTACTGTTTGCTAACTTTGTTGCCATTATTGCAACCCTGATAAGCGTCCCTATCCCTCTGCTTATGCCACTCATGGTCGATGAAGTTTTGCTTGATAAGCCAGCTTCAGGGTTAGAGATGATGAATCATCTACTTCCAGTCTCATTGCAAACGCCAACTGGTTATATTGCGCTTACTCTCTTCTTGGTTATCTTAATGCGCTCGGCCAGCCAAGCGCTGAATATTCTACAAGGTCGCCAATTTACTTTGGTTTCCAAAACGATCACCTACCAGATGCGTAGCAAGATGATCGATAAACTTGGCCGCATTAGCATCCGACAATATGAGACCAAGGGCAGCGGCGGTATTAATGCTCACCTAATTACAGACATAGAGACCATTGATAAGTTCATTGGCTCGACCCTTTCTAAATTTATCATCAGTTTCTTAACGGTATTCGGAACCGCTATCGTCCTACTATGGTTAGAGTGGCGACTTGGGCTATTTATCTTACTGGTCAATCCTGTTGTTATTTATTTTTCTCGTAAACTCGGCAGCCGAGTTAAACACCTCAAAAAATATGAGAACCAGTCTTTTGAGCGTTTTCAGAATCGCTTAGTGGAAACCTTAGATGGCATCTATCAACTCCGAGCCGCTAATAAGGAGCGTATCTTTCTTGATGAACTTAAAGTTCAAGCAAACCAAGTAAGAATCGATGCTGATAAATACGCTTGGCAATCGGAAGCTGCCGGCCGTGTTTCGTTTCTACTGTTCTTATTAGGTTTCGAACTGTTCCGAGCCGTAGCCATGCTAATGGTGTTGTTCAGTGACTTGACGATAGGTCAGATTTTTGCGGTATTCGGCTATTTATGGTTCATGTTAGGCCCTGTCCAAGAATTGCTAGGGATTCAATTCTCTTGGTATAGCGCGAAAGCAGCGCTGCAACGTATTAACTACCTACTGCAACTAGAAGAAGAACATCGCCCTGTTAGCAAGGTAAACCCTTTTGATGACCATAAAGAAGTGACAGTCGACATTGAAGACGTTACATTCTCTTACACATTAGAAAACACTGTTTTAAACAGGCTATCGCTACACATTCCAGCAGGGAAAAAAGTCGCCCTAGTGGGTGCAAGCGGTGGTGGTAAATCAACGTTGATCCAGTTGTTAATTGGGGTTTATCAAGCCGACTCTGGTTGTATACGCTTTAATGGTGAAACAACGGACGACATCAGCTTTGACATAATACGCAGTCAAATTGCCGTTGTTTTACAACAACCTATACTCTTTAACGATACATTAAGGCATAATCTGACCCTTGGTGCTGAATACGATGAAATGTCGTTGTGGCGGGCGCTTGAAGTCTCTCAAATGCAAGATGTTATCAAACAGCTGAGTAATGGCTTGGATACGCAAATTGGTAGGAATGGCGTTCGACTGTCTGGCGGTCAACGACAACGCTTAGCGATCGCCCGCATGGTGCTGAGTAATCCTAAGTTTGTTATTCTTGACGAAGCGACATCTGCACTGGATACAGCAACAGAGTCAGCACTGCATAAAGCACTAAGCGAGTTTTTGAAAGATCGCACAACTTTGATAGTGGCTCATCGATTATCAGCGGTGAAACAGGCCGATCTAATCTATGTTTTAGAAGATGGGCAAGTCACACAGACGGGAACGCATGGTGAATTGGTTGAACAACAAGGACTATATCAAACACTCTATGGCAGTGTGCAATCGCACGCCTGATGTTTATTGTTCTAGGGACTTAAATCAGTGTAGTTCTAGGCATTTAAATCAGCTTAAAAGTCTGATTAGTGTTTCAACTTGGGAGGTCGCGTGACCTCCCCATCCGAAACCAACTCTTTATCGACTCAGCACCAGTTGTCAACTGAGTCTCCGTTGACAACTGAGTCTCCGTTGACAACTAAGTCTCCGTTAGCAACTAAGTCTCCGTTAAGAACCGGGCACCAGTGCGATAGCAGCTCTGTACGCCTTTGTCAGGGCTGTGAACTCCCCGTTGATAAAATGGATATCCCTCTGGGGAAATCCGCATATTGTCCAAGGTGTGGCACCCAGCTTTACCGAGGCGGTACACCTAGCCTGTCTGGAAACCTAGCAATCGCGATTACCTGCTTATTGCTATTTATCCCCTCACACTTTTTTGAATTTATCAGTATTCGTCTGATTGGCGTCATGATACCTGCGACGTTACCATCAGGTGTCTTTACTTTAATGGGTGAAGGCTTCCCTCTACTGGGCCTACTCATCCTATTCTGCAGTTCGATCGCCCCGTTACTCGTTTGTACCTCTGTGCTCGTCACTCATGCAGCACTGCGCTTTAAGATTTTCACGCCATTTAGGTATGCGTTATCCATCATCCAGACATTAAAGCATTGGATGATGTTGGATGTATTTCTGGTAAGTTTGGCTGTCTCATGCTTCAAACTGCAGGATTACTCAGATATTTTTGTCGGCCCTGGTTTAGTTGGATTGATTTTACTGCAGCTTTTCAGTGTATTACTGGTAAGCCGTATCAGTGTGCGTCGCTATTGGGAAGCTTGGGCTCAAGAGTCTGATTACTCTTTTGTAGAAAGTAAGAACGTACACTGTCACAACTGCCATCTTTCTCAACCTGAAGGTCATACTTGCGTACGTTGTCACCATGACTTATATCACCGTAAGCCCTACTCTATACAGAAGACATGGGCTCTGTTGTTTGCTGCGTCAGTGGCTATCGTACCAGCCAACGTTATTCCTATTTCTATCCTTATTACAAACGGACAAAGGTTAGAAGACACGATAATTTCTGGTGTCGCTTCGCTGATCAATAGCGATATGTATGGCATCGCAGCGATCATTTTTATTGCCAGTATCGTCGTGCCTGTTGCGAAAATACTTGGCCTAACGTACATCCTAATTTGTATCAAGATGAAGCGCGCGGTTTACCACAGGCAGCGCATGACCATCTATTTCATTGTGAAGTGGGTGGGAAAATGGTCGGTGATGGATCTGTTCGTTATTTCGATCATGATGACCTTGGTCGACCGTGGACAGATTTTAAACTTTACACCAGGTTATGGTGCAGTCGCTTTTGGTGTCGTTGTTGTTCTCACGATGCTGGCAGCGGAAAGCTTAGATCCTAGGCTAATTTGGGATAACTACACCTCTAAAGATGAGTCAGTGAATGAACAACGATAACCAATCACAAACGTCATATTCACCAGAAGTAAGGAAAAACAAAGGCATTTCACCTTTGTGGATTCTGCCGATATTAACCGTCGCCTTAGCCGGTTGGTTGGTCATGAAATCGATACACGATGCAGGGCAACGTGTGCAGATATACTTCTCAGATGCCGCAGGTTTAGTCGCAGGTCGAACAACAATTCGTTACCAAGGCTTAGAGGTGGGTATGGTGCGTGACATCACTTTATCCAAAGATCTATCGAGCATCTATGTCGATGCTGACATCTACCCTGAAGCGAAGAAGCTACTCTCAAAAGGCACTCGTTTCTGGCTTGTAAAGCCGACAGCAAGTTTGTCGGGTATCTCAGGATTAGACGCACTTGTTTCAGGTAACTATATTGCTATCCACCCGAGCGAAACCAAACAAGACCCAGAAACCGTTTTCCAAGCCTTAGAATCCTCCCCTTCTGACTTACTGGCTTCTGAAGGTTTGAATATTTCACTCACGACCAAAGATCTGGGCGGCGTGTCTGTTGGTTCTCAAATCGTTTACCGTAAAATCCCAATCGGTGAGGTTTACAACTACCAGTTAAACGACAACGCTAAATCCGTTACGATTCAAGCGTCAATTAAAGATGAGTACAGCCATATAATCACAGACCAAAGCCGTTTTTGGAATGTCAGTGGTTTAGGTGCCAGTATTGGTTTTTCTGGTGTTGATGTTCGCTTAGAGAGCCTAAGTGCATTGCTTGGCGGTTCAATTGCGGTTGACTCTCCGGGAGAAGGTCAACCGGTTGAGATGAATACTAAGTTCAAACTCTACCCAGATTTGAAAACCGCCGGTCGAGGTATCTCTATCAAGATCGCCGTACCAGATGACAACAAGATCAGTGCAACGGGTGCTCCGATCATGTATCGCGGCATCGAAATCGGTCAAATCACTGATTTATCGCTAAGTGAAGGGCGTGAAAACGTCGTCGCATCTGCCGCTATTCAACCGGCATTCAGTGACTTTTTAAACAGCGGCAGTAAATTCGTTCTAGAAGAGGCCGAACTGTCGCTGACTGGCATGAAAAACATTGCCAACTTAGTGACAGGTAACTTTTTAACCTTGGTACCGGGCGAAGGTGAAAAGGCGCGTCGATTTACTGCGATTCGTAAAAACGAGTTCAGTCAGGAACAAGAAAAGTCAGTCGCGATTCGCTTAACATCGAACAATTCATTCGGATTGGATGTCGGTACACAACTGCTCTACAAAGGCATTGCCGTTGGCTCTATCATTCAAGTTGGCTTAGTTGATGGTGTTGGCACTGGCTCTGACAAGCACGAAGTGTTTATGGATGCGCTTATCGATAACGAATATGCGCACCTAATCAAAAGCCACAACCGTTTCTTTGTGACAGGCAGTGCGACCGCAGAGCTGACCGAATCAGGTCTAAGTGTTACTGTTCCACCGGCAAAACAGCTTCTTACTGGCTCGATCAGCTTTGTGAGTGAAGGTAAACCTGAAGCTCGAACTGACTACCAGCTTTTCCAAAGCAAGTCGTTAGCAGAAATCGCTAAGTTTAATCAGTCAGGCTCAAAGACGCTTTCGTTATTTGCTAGTGAGTTACCTTCAATTTCTAAAGGCAGCCCACTACTCTACCGTAACCTACAAGTGGGTAGCATTTCGGATTTTCAGCTTGCCGACGGTGGTGTAAGAATCAAAGTCACGATCGAAAATCGTTACACGCACTTACTCAATAAACATACCGTTTTCTGGAACCGCTCAGGCGTTGAGATTGATGCTTCGCTATCGGGTATTAGTATTAAAGCGGCACCCGTTAAAACGCTAATTCAAGGTGGTATTGCTTTTGATTCTCTTCCCGGTATAGACAATAAGCTTGGTGATGTGTGGAAGCTGTACAAAGATTCTAAATCCGCGCGAAAATTTGGCCGCGCGATTACGATTACCTCTTCTGGCGATCAAGAAGTCAGCAAGGGTATGGCGATCAAATACCAAGGTGTCACTGTAGGTGAGGTCACTTTGGTGATCCCTAACTTCAATAAAGGCGGCATTGAAATTACCGCGCGAATCTTACCTGAGTACGTTGACAAGATTGCCGTGGCGAACAGTCACTTCTGGTTGGCAGAACCTGAGATCGGCCTTAATGGCATCAAAAACGTCTCTGCGCTTCTCTCTAAGCACATCAACGTAGATCCGGGCAATGGTGACAGAAGTACGAAATTTAAGCTTAGCAAAGGACCAGTGCAGCCTGAAGGCAAGATATTCCAGCTACAAAGCGAAACGAGAGGCTCGGTGTCTGAAGGCACGCCTATCCTATTCCGTGAGCTAGAAATCGGTAGTGTTATCGATGTTCAACTAGGCGAGTTTGCTGACCGCATCATCTCTACGATTCAAATAGAACCTGACTACGCGTATCTGATCCGCGCAAACACTGTGTTCTGGAACGTGTCGGGTGTCGATGTTTCTATCGGCCTCTCTGGTGCAAACATCAAAGCAGGAACGGTAGACAGTTTATTAAGAGGCGGAATTACCTTCTCAACGCCACCGACGAGTGAACTTCAGCCTGTGGCAAGCGAAGATCAGTCTTTCTACCTATACCCTCAAGCAGAAGATGAGTGGAAGTCATGGAGAACCGCGATTCCTCGTCCATAGAGTGAATCCTCAGAAGCTCCATGCAAATTAATACAGCTTAACGAAGATTAATTCTTCATCAAAATGCAGCCATTCGGCTGCATTTTTGTTGTTTGCCGTAAATATGGTTTAGGACGACCTCATTTTGCTTTAAACTCCCCGCATTAATGCAATAATTCGAGATACTCTTTTGCACGCTAACGTATATATTCCTGAAGAATTCCTAACGCACATCGAAGCGATCATGCCTAGTCACCTAGATATGGCTTCTTTTGTTGCCTCATGCCAAAAACCACTTCGTAAAAGTATTCGAGTCAACACACTGAAAATCAGTGTGGAAGACTTCCTAGTACGAGCAAAAGAGAAAGGCTGGGAACTGGAACCTGTACCTTGGTGTGAAACAGGTTTTTGGATTACAGCCGATGAAAGTGAAGCGCCTCTAGGTAATACGGCAGAACACATGTCTGGTCTTTTCTACATCCAAGAAGCCAGTTCTATGATGCCACCTTCGGCACTTTTCCAAGGCGAAGTTGATTACCAAGCCGTGTTAGATACTGCTGCTGCACCCGGTTCTAAAACAACGCAAATCGCTGCTCTAATGAATAATCGTGGCGTGTTGGTTGCCAATGAATACGCTGCTAGCCGTGTGAAAGTGCTTCACGCCAACATCGAACGTTGTGGCGTTCGTAATGCCGCACTCAGTAACTTCGATGGTCGAGTTTTCGGTGGTTGGTTGCCAGAACAGTTTGATGCTGTCTTGCTGGATGCACCCTGCTCTGGCGAAGGTACCATTCGTAAAGACGCTGATGCGATGAAGAACTGGACGTATCAATCTGTAGTCGATATTGCCGACACGCAAAAAGACCTGATTGAAAGTGCATTCCATGCTCTTAAACCTAATGGTGTTTTGGTTTACTCAACATGTACGTTAAGCACTGAAGAGAACCAACAAGTGTGCCATCACCTAAAAGAAACCTTTGGTGATGCGGTTGAGTTTGAATCTCTTGAATCACTGTTCGACAACGCAAAAGCAACGACGACTGAAGAGGGCTTTCTTCACATCTTCCCTCAGGTGTATGACTCTGAAGGTTTCTTTGTTGCACGTATCCGTAAACTAGCGTCTGTGACTCCACCAGAAGTTAAAAAACGCATGGGTAAATTCCCATTTGAAAAAGCGTCAAAGAAAGCTCAGCAAGAAGTCGCTGAACAACTGCTTAGTGCTCTCGATATCGAACTACCAAGTGATACTCAAGTTTGGATCCGAGATAAAGACGTTTGGCTATTCCCTGAGGCGCTTGAGCCTATGATCGGTGCATTCCGTTTCTCTCGTATGGGCATCAAGATCGCTGAAACCCATAAAAAAGGTTACCGATGGCAACACCAAGTCGCGACAACGCTCGCGACAGGTAATGAAGCTAACATTGTAGACCTCATCATCGAAGATGCTCGAGAATGGTTCATGGGCCGAGACGTTCGCCCAGAAGGCTTGTCAGGCAAAGGCGAAGTACTAGTAAAATACAACGGCGCAATCATCGGCCTTGGTAAATGGGTAGGTAACCGAGTGAAGAATGGCTTACCAAGAGAGCTAGTACGCGACAAAAACCTTTTCTAGTCGTTCGATTAAAGCTCACACTGTACTGAGAAAAACAAAAAGCCCAAACAACCTTCATTGTTTGGGCTTTTTCTATTCTTGTCGGCTAGTTCATTTCAAGGGAAGCACTGAAAAATCAACACTTAATTATACAAATATCAATTCAAGTCGCTATTTCCAATAACAAAAATCGCTTATTAGGGAATTTAAACTAGACTTCAGTCTAACAGTCAAAGAATTAAAACGATTAGCGTAGGCTCTTCGGAGCCCTTTCCCCTAAGCCCAAACAGGAAGGTTTGGGCTTTTTTTTGACCGACAAGCTCGCTTATTTAACTAGGCTGATGCCTTCTTTGTCGATAGTGATCTTGCCAGACTTGTACAAACCACCAATTGTCTTCTTGAACGTACCTTTGCTGGTTCTGAATGCAGAGAAAATAACTTCCGGAGAAGATTTATCATTCAAAGGTAAGTAACCACCTTTCTTCTCAAGCAGATCGAGAACCTTAGTGCTTAGGTCATCCATTTTAGCCACACCAATTTTCTGAAGAGACAAGTCAATTTTACCGTCTTCTTCACGAACGTTTTTAATGTAGCCTTTTAGCGCTTTACCTATGAACAGCTTACCGATGATGTCTGATGGGAAAATCATGCCCCAATGCTCACCGTTCACGATCGCTTTGTAACCTAACTGGCTGCGCTCAGCGATAATGAGATCCACTTGCTCGTTTTGCTTATAAGTCGCAGGCGTGTTGTCTAACCACTTGTTGAACTTTGTTGTACCTACAATGCGGCTAGATGCTTTATCAATATACACATATACTAAGATTGACTGGCCTTCGTTTAAACGACCACGTTGCTCGCTGAAAGGAACAAGAAGGTCTTTACCTTTCACGCCCCAGCTCATGAATGCACCGGTGCTGTTTACGCCTTCAACCGTCATCAAGCCAAACTGCCCCACTTGAGCAATTGGTTTTTCAGTCGTTGCAGCGATCTGGTTGTCAGAATCAATGTATAAGAAAACATCCAGTTTTTGACCAATTTCAACACCTTCAGGAGTAAATCGTTTTGGCAGCAACACGGTTCCATAGTCGCTAGCGTCAAGGAATACACCGAAGTCGGCTTGCTTTACTACTTCTAAGTTGTTTATTTGACCAATATTAATCATCAAGATTTTCTCTACTTTAAATTTGGCGGTGATTATACGTGATCTCTGATATGCTTTCGCTAGTTTCATTCATATTTTTACATTCTAGGAGACATCGTTGATCACCGTTGATAAACAAGATGCGATAACACTCAAAATTAACCATGCAATGGCGAAGACCAAAAAGCTCGACATGGACGTTTATCTATTCATTCCCGGTGAACTCGGACTCACTCCCGAAGTACTTTCTGAAAGTGCCTTTTTCTACAGCTCAATTACTCAAAAGCGCGCCTACTACAGTGACAAGACACTGTTACCTTTAGTACACAGTCGCTTGGCAAAACGTGGACGCTTATCAACGACACAGTATCGTGTGAGTTTGAGTTTGTTCGCATATCAATATGTTATTGCTTTAGATAAAGCCGTGAGCAGTTTAAATAAGACTGATAGTGACGACGTAACAGCGGATGAGGTTGATGAAGTCATTGAGCTCGCGTTAGACATCTTGAAGAAGCTTCGCCGAAGCATTCCTTATGAAGAAAACCTCAAACGCTACTACGCAAATATTGATAACTACCTTTCTTGGTACACAGAGCAAAAATTCTTATCTCTGGTCTCTCATATGCCGCGTGGCAGTGAGTACTCGACGATAAAAGAGCGACTCTTGACGCTGTGTGACAAAGAGACTGCCCATCGTAAACTTAATCGCTATAACTCAGCCAAAGTTCGTGAGGACGTAACGCGCCTGAGTAACAAGATGCGATTACTGCGACGTTTGATAGAGCACCCTATCGTACTCAAGGAGAAGACCACCTCCATGGGTAAAAACGTTAAGCGTGCCGTTAAAGGTATTGCGACAGGCTTAGTCATGGTGGTCGTGACGACAACCGTCATATTAGCTCGTGATTTTCTAGGAGAGATTACCGCTTCTTTCATCGTGTCGATGTCATTTATCTACGCACTGCGTGAAATATTTAAAGATGACTTGAGAGACATCCTTTGGCGTTGGCTTCGTAAAGGCAAACCCAAGTGGAAGCGTCGCTACTTTGACCCAACAACCAATAAATCTGTCGGCCACAAGCTTGAATGGTTGGACTATGCGAACTTTTCCAAGTTAGCTGATCGTATTCAATCAATACGCAAGAAACGTGTCGTTCAGCGTGAAGAGCAAGTCTTGCACTATCGTTCACATACCGAGATGTCGACGTCAACATTCATGAGTGGTTACGAAGAGACTCGTGAAACGTTATCGATCAGCCTGAGAGCGCTGACGCGTTTGATGGACAAGGGGTCAAATAACGTATATCGCCTGAATGAAGGGCAAGTAAGCCGTGAGTCTGTCGAAAAGCGTCACCTACTCAACCTGATTATTAAAGAGAACAATCACGATACTGAACCGACCTATTACCGTTGGAAAATCGTAATGAACCGTTCAAAGATCGTTGATATCGAGCAAATCACTCAAGAGTCATAGCGTTGTTACGGTATGTGGATACTAGATTCACATACCGCTCTTCCACTTGTTCTACGAATGCCTTCAGTTGAACTATGATCTTCAGATTTAGATTCCGACCAACCTTATACTTCCGAGCTATTTTCTAGAAGGAACTTTCTTAATCGAAAGCGTTAGCGTGAACTCCGCCATTGGTTCATCGCCATGCAAAGACGGACAAGTCGCGATTATGGTCACGGGTTGATTCACACGCTCGCCAGTAGACATAGTTTCAGCCAGCATAGTGTTGATCAGCTCACCATCGTTACAAGTGAAGTGTACGTCACCTTCCGGGCGCTTCAAGAAGTTACCTGTCACCTCTTTAAATGCCAGCGAGATCTTTTCGCCTTGCTGCTGGGATTTACTCATTGCAAGAAAGCCCCCCGCCACATCAGCACCTACTGCTAACACACCAAAGTACATGCTATTGAGGTGGTTCTTAGTTCGTCTTTTGAGAGGAATTTTCACTTCAACATGTTGATTATCCAGCGCGAGCAGTTTTGGTCGGCATAGCCAGATCAGAGGCACTTTGAAAAAGCCAAACATGCTCAAGTAGAAATTTGCTTTTTGTAGAGGGGTCAACATTCGAGTTACCTAGTCAAATAAGTCATCAGACCAGTTAATCGACTAGCGCTCGAGATGTCAAAAAAATGTTACAAAAAAGAGATATCATCGCATAATGATATCTCTTTCATTCTCAAAGCTTTATTGCTTTAAATAAACTCATACAGCAAGTTGATTTATTTAGACAATAAGCTGGTCTATGCAGTAACGACTGTCTCAACACCGTCAAGATCAGCGATAAAGCCTTGTAGACGCGGGTAGTCCACCAAGCCTTGAGTCACAAGCAGGACGGGTTTCTTCGCGTTCAGCGTTGCTTTAACAATCATACTCAACAAGGTAATAACCGCCTCGTTTTGTGGATCAAAAGCATGTTGCTGAGCTTCATTGTGCTTGTCTACGCCTAAAGTGAAAGACGCTAAGCTATCAACGTTCACTACAACACCATCAAAGTAATGCAGCAATCTTTCGCTCAGTAGCACTGCAGACGGCACATCGCACGAGAACAGTACTTTCAAACCATTAAGGCCTCGCGGTAAGCCTTGCTCTGCAAGCAAATCAATAATCTTAGCGGCATCGCTTAATGCTCGTACATACGGTACAACCACTTCAACGTTAATACCCTGCTCTCGCAACGCTTTAATTACCTGACACTCTAAAGCGAATGCTTTGCTGTACTCTGATGTTGCATAACGAGCAACCCCACGAACACCTAGTGCCGGGTTTATCTCTTCGGCTTCACAGCTACCACCAAGTAGCGAACGGAAGCCATAGCTGTCAGCACTACTTAACGCGATACGAACAGAAGTATGATTTGGCTGAACGGCAGCTTGGATGGCAATCACTAAGGTCGAAACAAAATGCTCATCGACTGTTTTATCGCCAAGGATCGCATCTAAAGAGGTTTTTTCGATATCAGTCAGTGTATCTAAGTGACTTTCAATACTTGGGTGATAGAAGATACGATCCATAACCAATTCAGATAATGAAACGTATAAATGGTTAGAATTATTATTATCGTTGTAAGAAGGCAGCACATCACCTAAGACCAGTTCTGGGTGCAAAGTGCTTTGATTTTCTTGAGTCATTGCTGCTCCAGCATTTTTATGTTGTGTTCAAACGAAAATACCGATAGCTGCCTGTTAATACAAGTGAAAATCCCTTATTTGGCGCTGGCCTGCTGATAAAAATAAGAATATTAGCAATAACAGAGATAACTTTGACTTAAGAGAGTTTATTCCTCTGTTCAATTCCGTTATCTTAACCACTTCGCAATAGAATAAAAAAGCCATCACATGCCATTAAAAACTGATGAGTTGAGAACCCAAGCTCTGGGTCCTATGCCAACTCCTGCCGAACTAGGCAATGCACATCCTATTACTGACGACGTTGCTGAGCGCATTAAAAATTCTCGCCGCCAAATCGAAGATATTCTAACGGGTCGTGATAACCGCCTATTAGTTATCGTAGGCCCTTGCTCTGTTCACGATACAGAAGCGGCACTTGATTACGCCGAGCGTCTAAGTCAGATTCAAGACCAGTACAAAGATGAACTGTTCGTTGTAATGAGAACCTACTTCGAGAAACCTCGTACTGTTGTAGGTTGGAAGGGTTTGATTACCGATCCTAACCTTGATGGGTCATACGCACTTGAAACAGGCTTGAACAAAGCTCGTAAGCTTCTACTAGATATCAACAAGCTTGGCCTAGCTACCGCGACTGAATTCCTTGATATGATCACCGGTCAGTACATTGCAGACCTTATCACTTGGGGCGCAATTGGCGCTCGTACGACTGAATCTCAGATTCACCGTGAAATGGCTTCTGCACTGTCTTGCCCAGTTGGTTTCAAGAACGCAACTAACGGCAACATCAAAATTGCTATTGATGCGATTCGTGCTGCGCATGCTTCACATTACTTCTACTCGCCAGATAAGAACGGCCGTATGACGGTTTACCGTACTTCTGGCAACCCATACGGTCACGTAATTCTACGTGGTGGTGATAAAGGCCCGAATTTCGATGCTGAATCTGTAGATAACGCATGTAAGCAACTGGCTGAATTCGATCTACCTCAACGTTTGGTTGTAGACTTTAGCCACGCTAACTGTCAGAAACAGCACCGTAAACAGTTAGAAGTGGCACAAGACATTTGTGAGCAAATCAAATCTAACAAGAATCAAATTGCAGGCATCATGGCGGAAAGCTTCATTGTAGAAGGTAACCAGCCAATGACAGATATCAACAACCTAGAATACGGCAAGTCGATTACTGACCCATGCCTAAGCTGGGAAGATACTGCAACAATGCTAGATATGCTTGCAACAGCAATTAAAGATAGAAACTTAGCTTAAGGAAACAACACAATGCCATCATTTGACATTATCTCTGAAGTAGAAGCAGTAGAACTGCGTAACGCGGTAGACAACGCAAACCGTGAACTATCGACTCGTTTCGATTTTCGCGGCGTTGAAGCAAGCTTTGATTACAAAGATGAATCAGTAAAATTGACTGCTCAAGACGATTTTCAACTGAAGCAAATGCGCGATATCCTTCGTAGCAACCTAACAAAGCGTAATGTTGATCCTAACGCGATGGAAGCGAAAGCGGCAGACCAAACAGGTCGCACTTGGCACCAAACGGTTATCTTTAAGCAAGGCATCGAAACGGATGTCGCTAAGAAAATCGTTAAGCTAATCAAAGACAACAAAGTTAAGGTTCAAGCTTCTATCCAAGGCGACAAAGTTCGTGTAACCGGTAAGAAGCGTGATGATCTACAAGCTGTTATGGCTCTAGTTCGCAGCGGTGAACTTGGTCAACCTTTCCAGTTTGACAACTTCCGCGACTAATTTTTGAGTTTGAGCGACCGCTTATTTGGGTTGCTCATTCATCAGCACAATGTCGTGTTCGAAATAGCAAAAAGCCACTTCTTTGGGAAGTGGCTTTTTATTTATCGGGTCAATGTTATTCAGCGTCTCTAGTCGATTTCAAACAACTAGAAAGCGCTCACTTCAACTAAAATCTATCAACTCAACTCAACTGAGCACTTTGGCAACAGACAGTTTAAGGTCTTTGCCGGCCAGTAAATTGAACTCAACACTCGCTGGTGGAATAAAGACACACACTCGCAATTTCTCGGCCCTCGCTTGCTCAAGCTTGGTCGACAGCTCTCCACTGTCAGCATAACCTTCTCTTTCTGCGTCTCGGCGGCACAGGTCAACAAATTCAAATGGACAATCGCTCGGTGAAAGCACTAACTCTGCTTCTTGCATCAAACGTAGGGCCTTCATAGGCAATAACTCAACGTCTTGCTCAAATTCGATCCAAGTTACCTGACCTTCACTATCAACTTGCTCAGTCAGCGACTGTTGATAATACGATTCAAGTTGCTCCCTATCCGTCACTTGATTGATAAAACTGGATGACAAAAAGCGTTCCCAGAATTTGCGGCGTTCATCAACAGTAGGAAAAGACTCCTTAATCGAATTGCGTTTTGATGCACCAAAGTCCGCAATCAAACCTATGTTTTGTGGCAATACCGTTTCGAGTTTTTCTCTAATATTTCTCACCAAAACAGGTGATGCGCCCCCACTTGAGATCGCAATTTGGATTCTTCCGCGATTTATCATTGAGGGAGTGATGAAGTCACAATAGGGTAAGTCATCGACCACATTGACAAGAATACCCATTTTTTTTGCATCATTATGTACTTGATGATTTAGGTTTGGGTTGTCTGTTGTTGCCCACACTTGTAAGTAGTTTTTCGAGATAAGTTGTGAAGAGTAAAAATTTTGAATCCAATGTAATTTATTATCATCGACAAGCTGCTTTAAGTAAGGCTCTACCTTTGGGGACACTAACGTGACATCCGCCCCAGCTCTTAACAAGCTATCGACTTTTCGGCAAGCAACCTCACCCCCACCCACCACTAAGATTGGCTTATTTTCTACATCTAAAAACATTGGGAAATAACGCATGTTCTTCCTTGAGGTGACTTCAATAACTATTCAGCCATGCTACCAAATTTGGAGCATATTAATAACTATCCAAGTGCAATAAAAATATTTATTCACCAAATTTCAATCTTTCTGAAGTTTAATGTTTCATCATTGTGACATTGATTCAGAATATTAACCTAGTCAATTGTCAATATAAAAATCTAAATCTCGTTGCACCAACAGTGTGAAGCGCTGCACTATTTACATTAAGTTAACATTTGGTCATTCTAATTGTGTTCGGATTTGTGATTTCATTCAAAATTCTTTTTAAATTATACATTTGTGAAAGTACGGATCCTTTCCTAACCTTATAAATAGTTGTTTAAATCGCACACAGTTTCATTTGCAAAATGCAACCAGTTTGATTTGAGTAACAAGGTCATAGAAAACGCAACACATATAGAAAAACTCAAATGAGCACGAGTATCAGGTGTCACCTGGTTAACAAGGAAGGATACAAATGACAAATAAACTAACACTTCTTGCTTCAGTAGTAGCTGCATCAACTGCGATGATGGCAACATCAGCATCAGCGGCAGAAAGCACTCTGGACAAAGTCACATCTCAAGGTTTTCTAACTTGTGGTGTAAGTACCGGTCTTCCAGGGTTCTCTAACCCTAACTCAAAAGGTGAATGGGAAGGAATTGATGTTGAGTATTGTCAAGCTCTTGCAGCGGCTGTACTCGGTGACAAAACTAAAGTTAAGTATGTACCTCTTACTGCTAAAGAACGTTTTACCGCGCTTCAATCAGGCGAAATCGACGTACTATCTCGTAACACAACATGGACACTACATCGTGACACTGCTCTAGGTCTGAACTTCGTAGGCGTTAACTACTACGATGGTCAAGGCTTCATGGTTAAGAAAGAACTCGGTCTAACAAGTGCTCAAGAGCTTGATGGCGCTTCTGTATGTGTTCAATCAGGTACAACAACTGAACTTAACCTAGCCGATTACTTCCGTAACAGTGGCATGTCTTACAAGCCAGTGGTATTCGATACGGCAGCACAAACATCTAAAGGCTTCGACGCGGGTCGTTGTGATGTGCTAACGACTGACCAATCTGGTCTATACGCACTTCGCCTAAACTTAGCTGATCCTAAATCTGCACAAGTACTTCCTGAAATCATCTCTAAAGAGCCACTAGGCCCTGTTGTTCGTCAAGATGATGACAAGTGGTTCAACGTTGCTAAGTGGACACTTTCAGCAATGATTAACGCGGAAGAGTACGGTATCTCTTCTAAGAATGCTGACGAAATGCTTAAGTCAAAAGATCCAAACATCAAACGTATTCTTGGTGTAGACGGTCCTAAAGGTAAAGGCCTTGGTATTCGTGACGATTGGGGTTACCAAGTCATTAAACAAGTTGGTAACTACGGTGAGAGCTTCGAACGTACTGTTGGTACAGGTTCACCACTACAGATCTCTCGTGGCGTAAACGCACTATGGAATGCGGGCGGCTTTATGTACGCTCCACCAATCCGTTAATAAATTTACAAGCATCAATTAGGGCGGACTTTTCCGCCCTATTTATTAAATGGATTTGAGGTTATAGCAGTATGAAACCTAATGAAACTATTTCTCCAGCTCAGGCAAAGCCACAGCCCAAAAGTGCCAACCTTTTTTACAACCCCACTTTTCGCTCAATTGTTTTCCAAATTCTCGCCGTCGGGGCGCTTTGTGCTTTTTTTTACACGATTGTAAATAATGCACTCACTAACTTAGATTCCCGTGGTATCGCCACTGGTTTTGATTTTTTATCCCAAGAAGCTGGTTTTGGTATCGGCTTAACACTGATTGAATACGACGAAACATTCTCATACGGTCGTACCTTCTTTATCGGTCTTCTCAATACCGCTTTGGTTTCTGTACTCGGCATCATGTTAGCCACGGTACTGGGCTTTAGTATGGGTATTGCAAGGCTCTCTTCAAATTGGTTAGTTAGCCGATTTGCAGCTATCTATATTGAGATATTCCGAAACATCCCTCTTCTGTTGCAAATCTTTTTCTGGTATTTCGCCGTTCTACAAGCCTTACCTTCTGCTCGTCAAAGTATGAGCCTTGGTGAAGCCATTTTCTTGAACGTACGTGGTTTGTACTTCCCTGCACCAGTGTTAGAGCAAGGCAGTAGCATTGTGATCGCATCATTGATTACTGGTGTCATCGCTACTTTTGTTATCAACATCTGGGCTAATAACAAGCAAAAGCTAACCGGCCAACAAACACCAATGTTGCGAATTGCTGCGGCACTGATTGTGGGCTTACCGTTGGTAACTTACTTTGTTATGGGCATGCCTATCTCTGCGGAGTACCCAGTTTTGAAAGGGTTTAACTTCAAAGGCGGTATAAGCATCATCCCTGAACTAGCAGCGTTGATGCTTGCTTTAAGTATCTACACAGCAGCGTTCATCGCCGAGATTGTGCGTTCAGGTATTAACGCGGTAAACCATGGGCAAACAGAGGCTGCGATGTCTCTAGGTCTCCCTAGAACACGAACCCTCAAGTTGGTGATTATTCCACAAGCATTAAGAATTATCATTCCACCATTAACCAGTCAGTATTTGAATCTGACCAAAAACTCATCACTTGCGATGGCCATTGGTTATCCTGATCTTGTGTCTGTATTTGCAGGGACAACATTGAACCAAACTGGACAAGCTATCGAAGTAATCGCGATGACAATGGGCGTCTACCTGACTCTAAGCCTATTAACGTCCGCTCTAATGAACATATACAACCGCAAAGTAGCGTTGGTGGAGAGATAAGATGAGTACACATCAATTTCAACCTGATCTTCCGCCTCCAGCGAATACTGTTGGACCTGTCGGTTGGTTAAGAAAAAATCTATTTAATGGACCAATTAACAGTGTCGTCACTGTGGTCCTTGGTTATTTTGCTTTCACTTTATTGTGGGCAATAGCAGATTGGGCATTCATTAATGCTGATTGGATTGGAACAACACGCGATGCCTGTACTAGTGACGGTGCTTGTTGGGTTTTCATTAGTGTTCGTTGGGACCAATTCATGTACGGCTTTTATCCAGAAGCTGAACTGTGGCGCCCTCGCCTTTTCTACGCAACGTTAGCTATTTTTGTCGTTTTGTTAGCTTACGAAAAAACACCTAAGCGCACGTGGATTTGGTTGTTCTTCGTAAACATCTACCCGTTTATCATTGCTGGCTTACTATACGGTGGTGTATTTGGACTAGAGGTTGTTGATACCCATAAATGGGGCGGTCTACTGGTTACGCTGATCATAGCACTTGTTGGTATTGTAGTGTCACTTCCTATTGGCGTTGCATTGGCACTTGGGCGTCGTTCAGAGATGCCGATCATCCGCAGTATGTGTACCGTTTACATCGAAATTTGGCGTGGTGTACCGCTGATTACGGTTCTGTTTATGGCCTCGGTAATGCTTCCACTCTTTTTATCTGAAGGGATGGAAACCGATAAACTGATCAGAGCGTTGGTTGGGGTAGTACTATTTAGTGCTGCTTATATGGCAGAGGTAATCCGCGGTGGTTTACAAGCAATACCAAAAGGTCAATACGAAGCCGCTGATGCTTTAGGGTTGAGCTACTGGAAAAAAACAGGGCTTATCATTCTACCTCAAGCTCTTAAAATCACGATTCCTTCAATTGTGAATACCTTTATTGGTTTGTTCAAAGATACCAGTCTGGTTTTAATTATCGGTATGTTTGATGTATTGGGAATTGGCCAAGCCGCGAATACCGATCCTGAATGGCTTGGGTTTTCAACAGAAAGTTATGTATTTGTCGCGTTAGTGTTCTGGGTGTTTTGTTTTGGCATGTCGAGATACTCGATTTGGCTAGAAAACAAACTTCACACCGGTCACAAACGATAATTAACAAGATCAAGGACGTATTATGACGCAGCAAACAGAAAACAACTCTCAAGGTCTTATGATCGAGTTAAAAGACATGAACAAGTGGTACGGTGAGTTCCACGTTCTTAAAAACATCAATTTAGAAGTTAGAAAAGGCGAAAAAATTGTAATTTGTGGCCCTTCTGGTTCAGGTAAATCCACGATGATTCGCTGTATCAACCGATTAGAAGAGCACCAAAAAGGTCATATCTTCGTTTCAGGTAATGAACTTACAGAAGACCTGAAGAACATTGAAGCAGTGCGCAGAGATGTAGGTATGTGTTTTCAACACTTCAACCTATTCCCTCACCTAACGGTTTTAGAAAACTGTACTCTGGCCCCTATTTGGGTGAAGAAAATGCCGAAAGAGGAAGCTGAAGCCATCGCGATGAAATTCCTCGAGCGTGTAAAAATCCCTGAGCAAGCGGATAAATTCCCAGGCCAACTGTCTGGTGGTCAACAACAACGTGTGGCAATCGCTCGTTCTTTATGTATGAACCCTCAAGTCATGTTGTTTGATGAACCAACATCGGCACTCGACCCAGAGATGGTACGTGAGGTGCTCGATGTAATGGTCGAGCTTGCAGAAGAAGGCATGACGATGTTGTGCGTAACGCACGAGATGGGTTTTGCTAAAGAAGTTGCCGACCGCGTTATCTTTATGGATGCAGGTGAAATCATAGAAGAGAACAACCCTGTCGACTTCTTTGAAAACCCACAATCGGACAGAACGCAGAACTTCTTGAGCCAAATCTTGCACCATTAATGTGTTATGATGCATAAACTATAGAGGCGGCTTAGGTCGCCTCTTTATTTTTCAAGGTTATAGATAGTTTTTCAAAGGTTATAAATCATTAGCCAGTAACTATAAAAGTCTGAACATCGAGTATTAGCGACACGTTATACGTCATTAGAAACACTTTGTTACACCTTAAGAAACACTTAACCGACTATTTTGATTATTATTTTAGGTATACAAAAGGAATGAAAGACTTGATTTTTCGAACTTTCAGCCCCATAAATGTACTAATAACTATTGAAGTCACCTTACGAGGAAGATTATGAACAGCCCTATGTTTTCACGCACAGCAACTCAAGAGAATGCTCTGCAAACCAATAAAGTGTTGCGTAACACGTACGCACTACTGTCTATGACACTACTTTGGTCTGCTGTAGTAGCAGGCGTATCTATGGCGATGAACCTTCCTCGCCCTGGTCTTATCATTATGCTAGTTGGTTTCTACGGCCTACTGTTCCTAACAGAAAAGAACCGTGACAACAGCATGGGTCTAGTCTTCACATTCCTATTTACAGGTTTCTTAGGCTACACCATTGGTCCAATCTTAAACATGTACGTTGGCGCAGGCATGGGTGATGTCATCCTTACTGCACTTGGTGGTACAGCATTAGCATTTATGGGTGCATCAGCTTACGCACTGACGACTAAACGTGACCTTTCATTCCTTAACGGTATGCTAATGGCTGGTTTTGTTGTTCTGCTAGTAGGGATGGTTGCAAACATCTTCCTACAAATGCCTCTACTGTCTTTAGCAATGAGCGGTATGTTCATCCTATTCTCGACTGGTGTTATTTTGCTAACAACGCAAAGCATCATCCGCGGCGGTGAAACAAACTACATCTCAGCAACTATCAGCTTGTATGTTTCGATCTACAACATCTTCATCAGCCTACTAAGCATCTTAGGTATTATGAACAGCAACGACTAATCTACCTGTCGCTGAAAATATAGCCCAAGAGCCTGTCTCTTGGGCTTTTTTGTATCTATCAATGTAATAATTCTTTAGATAGCTACAATATCTATTGAGAAATGCAAACTTGGTCATGTACCCTATCTGCATAGTTAATTGGATTCTGGATTAAACATGTTTGAATATAATGGCAAGCAAATCGAAACCGACGCTCAAGGCTACCTATTGGACTACACACAATGGGAAGAAGGTATGATTGAGATTCTTGCTCAAGACGAGGCGATTGAACTGACTGATGCGCACTTAGAAGTGGTACATTTTGTAAGAAGCTTTTACGAAGAATTCAAAACCTCTCCGGCTGTTCGTATGCTCGTTAAAGCGATGGAAAAAGCGCACGGCCCAGAGAAAGGTAACAGCAAGTACCTATTCAAATTGTTCAAGAAAGGCCCTGCTAAACAAGCAACCAAGCTCGCGGGTTTACCTAAACCAGCAAAATGCTTGTAAAGCTTAAACAGCTTTAGGTTGCTCTCAAGGTAAAAAGGTAAATACTGTAGTGCGCTAGCTACAGTATTTTAAATTCCCCTATACGCACATCCTGCCGCTCACTTTCTTTAACTCGATGCATCACTACTTGGTCTACCGTCGCACTCGAAGGGCCAATATTGAGCCAAGCGTGGAACTTCTCTATTTCCTTACCCTTTCCGACAGCTAACACTTCAACCCGGCCATCATTTAGGTTCTTTGCATAGCCTGAAATGCCCAGAACTTGTGCCTGCCTACTGGTATGATAGCGAAAACCAACACACTGAACTACGCCTGATACGACAAAAATATATTGTGAACTTTCCATAACGTTGCCTCATAAATTGTATGAATGATATAGTTGCGACTCTATTCATTCACCGCTTATTGGTGGACTTACTTCGAGTATAACGATTATGAAAGAAATCCCATTTCGTTGGATTGACAAATATCTCATTCACCTAAAAATCCAAGAAAAGTTCTATCTACTCTTCTTATTACCTCTTCTCGCCTTGGTTATATTAACTCTTGTTTTAGATAGCGCCGCAGACTCTTTACTTGCTCATCTTTATCAAGAAGAAATGCTCTTGATGAAAGGACTTATCGAAGCGGGTCAACTGACGAAAGATCAAGTTGCTCAACTTGTCAGTAATTCTGAAACCATCTCTTTAGGCTATGGTGTTGGTTCCGTCTCAGTTATGAACGGTGCATTCAGCTTGGTTGCGAACCATGACCAAAACTTATGGTCAGCTCTATCTACGACTCAGGTTTCAATTATCGCAGTAACCCTAACGCTGATCGCGCTAGGTGTTTACTACATCATGACTTTCATCGGCGGCGCAATGTTCTCTATGAACAAAGCGTTAAGCACGCTAGCGAGTGGTGATCTCACCTGTCGTATGAACTACTTCCTCGTTCGTGATGAGTTTAGTGAAATCGCAATTACTATTGATAAAGTAGCAGAGCGCGAACAAAACATGGTTCTATCAATCCAAGAGTCTGTCGCACTCATGCAACAGATCAGTTCTGACTTAAACCAGTCGACACAACAGAGCTCAGACATCTCGGGTAACCAACAAGAACATCTGAATAGTTTAGCAAGTGCAACGGAACAAATGGCAGCTACGATTCGTGAAGTCGCAACACTTGCTCATGAGTCTAGCTCTCAGACTATGGACGCTCGCGGTGTTGCACAGAGTGGCCAAGTAAAAGTTTCGAATACATTAAAATCTATCTCAAGCCTATCTCAAGAAATTCAATCAGCTTCGCAAGCGGTAGAAGAGCTTGATGCTAATGCAGCGCAAATTGATGAAGTGGTCGCAACCATCAATGGCATCTCCGAACAAACTAACCTATTAGCCCTGAATGCTGCCATTGAGGCTGCACGTGCTGGCGAGCAAGGTCGTGGATTCGCTGTTGTTGCCGATGAAGTCCGTGCCCTTGCCGGAAGAACACAGCAAGCAACGGTTGAAATCCAAAGTATGATTGAATCATTACAACGTAACAGCCAATCACTGACAAAATTGATGGAAGTGACTGTTAGCAATGCTAACGAAGGTCAAACACTGATGTCGGAAGTAAACGTTGAGATTGGATCGTTAGCTGAAAAGAACCAATCTATTTCTGATAGCAGCACTCAAATTGCTACTGCTGCTGAAGAGCAAGGTGTTGTTGCTGACAACATTGCACAAAGTGTTGAAGAGATTCGTCATCAATCAGACAGCATCTGTGAAATGATCAGTAAGAGTAATGTAAATGTTGACCAACTTCGTAAGCAAAGCGATACAATGGAAGGTTTGCTGACAGGTCTCAAAGCTTAATACTGATATCTAACCACTATGTGTTAATTAATCATTACTAGGGCTGCTTCTGCAGCCCTTTCTTATTTGCTTTTCCCTTGTACTTCCCCGACAATACCCCTCCTTCAAATTCAACAAACAGAGTAAATTATGACTCCTTCAATTCATCTAGCTAAAGGCCGAGATAAATCACTACGCCGTAAACACCCTTGGGTATTTTCACGCGGTATCGATAAGGTCGAAGGCGAACCACAACAAGGTGAAACTGTAGACGTATATGCTCAAAATGGTCAGTGGCTCGCAAAAGCAGCTTACTCACCAGAATCTCAAATTCGCGCTCGTGTTTGGACATTTGAAAAGGAAGAAATCAATAAAGCGTTTTTCATCAAAAGATTTAAAGACGCACAATCACTACGTGAAGATATCATCGAACGTGACGGCCTAACGGGATACCGATTAACGGCGGCTGAATCTGACGGCCTGCCAGGTATTACTATCGACAAGTACCAAGACTTCTTAGTTTGCCAACTACTGAGTGCTGGCGCGGAATTCAACAAAAGCGTTATCGTTGAAGCTTTAGTTGAATGCTTCCCTGAATGTAATATTTACGAACGCTCTGACGTAGCGGTTCGTAAAAAAGAAGGTTTAGAGCAAACCGTCGGCGTACTGCATGGCGAAGAGCCACCTAAGTCAGTAGTCATTGAAGAAAACGGCGTGAAAATCAGCGTGAACATTATGGAAGGCCACAAAACGGGCTTCTACATGGATCAACGTGATAGCCGTAAAGAATCTATGAAATACGTTAAAGGCAAAGATGTCCTTAACTGTTTCTCATACACCGGTGGCTTTGGCCTTTACGCACTTAAAGGCGACGCGAAGCGTGTGATCAACGCAGATGTATCTCAACTTGCTCTTGATACGGCTAAGTTCAACGCTGAACTGAATGAGTTCGACATCTCGAAAAAGCGTGCTGTATTCCTAAACGCTGACGTATTCAAACTGCTTCGCGAATACCGTGACCAGGGCACTAAGTTTGACGTAGTGATCATGGATCCACCAAAGTTCGTTTCAAGCAAAAACAACCTAACTTCAGGCGCTAACGGCTACAAAGACGTTAACATGCTAGCGATGCAAATCCTGAAGCCAGGTGGAACACTACTCACCTACTCTTGCTCAGGTTTGATGGGTGCTGACCTATTCCAAAAAATCATCGCTGACGCCGCTCTAGATGCGGGCAGAACAGTGAAATTTGTTGAACGCTTCGAGCAAGCTGCCGATCACTTGATCGATACAGCTTACCCAGAAGGTTTCTACCTAAAAGGCTTCGCTTGTAAGGTGCTTTAATTCTAGTGCTTTAGAAGCTAGCTTCTATAGCAAAACAGATGTATTAAAAAAGGGCCTTTCGGCCCTTTTTTGTTATTGGTCTGGTAAGTTCACAAAGAGTTGATTAACCAAGTTACTCAAATCACTGCTTATCACACTGCCATCACCTTGAGCGTTCACAGAGTCAAACTGATTCCCCGTATTGTCGAGTACAATCGTTTGTGTCTGACCGCTATTACTTGCGTCTTCCGAGATAGTGATAACCAAATCTTTATCACCACCGCCGTTATCAACTTTTTCAATCGCAATGTGTTCTAGAAGATCCGACATATTATTCTCAGTTGGTAACAATTGAGAGATATCTAAGTGATCTTCACCTAGAGCGAAGTCGCTAATAGTATCAACATCACCTTGGAATGGCTGGTCAACCCACAGGAACAGGTCATCGCCGTCACCTCCAACTAAGATATCGTCACCTAATCCACCGATAAGCGTATCTTCACCACCTTGACCATAGAGAATGTCATCACCTAATCCACCGGTAATGGTATCATCGCCACCACGCGTATCACTGTCTGCGTTAAACAACTCATGGTTATCTTTAACATATTCGTAGATTTCCATGTCTGTAGGTTCTGCACCATTCAACATCTGTAAGAACGTTGTTAGAGCTTCCATACCCGAACCATCAGCTAACGCATCTGGACGAACAAGGCCATTATCATCCCATGGCAAGTTATCAGTATTGATAACATCACCAAACAAAATATCGTTACCGGCACCGCCGCTTAGAGCATCACTACCTACAGGCAGTAGCGTGATTTCGTTGCTACCTTCCTCAAGTGCAGCATCTAACCCTTGACTTGACTGAACGATTTCAACGTCGCCTGTCGTACTTGTTACTGTCTTGATTGCAAAGTTGTCTAAGTATACGTCTGCAGTGTAACCGCTTTGATCTTCATAAACAGAGAGTACTAACTGGTACTTACCTTCATGAAGTAGATCTGTTTCAATCGAGCCAGTACTACTTCCAGATGAGACACTTACCCATGCTTGAGCTTGTTCATCAAATTTCTGAACACTCCACCCAAACGTATCGCCGCCACCGAAATAGCTACCCTGTGATGCGTCGAATGTCAGTACTGACGCTTCGCCGCTAGCAACAACAAACTCAGGGCTGGTCATCGAAGCTGAGCTATTAATGTCACCCGTATCGGTTAGCAAGATGCTTGAGCTAGTCAGTACTGCTGTGCCACCGGAAACCGCAAAGTTCTCAAGGCTCCAAGATTCACCTGTACTAGAGCTAAAGTTTGCAAGTTGCGTTGTAGTTGATGAATACGTGTACGAAGAACCATTATCACTAACGAAGTGTTCTAATATTTCAGAATCAATACCATCTCCGATACCTATCGTTCTAACTTTTGATACATCCGCTAGCTCATCGAAAGCAGTAACAGAGTCAGCAAACTCATCAAACTGGGTGGTAGAGCCGCTGTTGTTTGAACTGTTCGACACAGTTGGTTTCCCATCAGTTAAGAAGAACGTTAAGTTTTCATAACTCGACGGTTGATCATCATCAGCAAACCAATCTTTAGCTGAATCAAAAGCAGCCTCGTAGTTAGTTGCGCCATCCGCAGTCAAATCATTGATCGCTGAGTTAACTGTCTGCTCTAAGTCTGACTCGTCTAAGTTCTGCAAGTCTATTTCTATACTCGCGCTCGCCTCGAAACCAATTAACGCCAAATTAATAATACCTGGATGAGACGCAATATCTGCCAACATAGCAATGAGTGAAGCTTTAACCACGGCTAACTTAGATTGGCTACTGTTGTTATTGAGTGCGTCTCTCATACTGCCTGAAGTATCGACTACTAAAGCAATATTGTAGTTGGTTGGTGCAACAGAGTTATCAACTACACCACCAGTATCACCTAGCAATACATCATCACCATCAAAACCAATAATTGTATTATCGCCATTCGTGCTTTCACTTGCCGTAAAGATCGTTCCGGTTTGAGTATCTGCGTACATTTCTGAATCTAATGCATGACCTTGGTCATCAACTTCTTGAGCGCCGGCGGTAACCGTTAGTACTGGTGTAGTATTTACAGGCGCTTCAACAATCACAGTCAGCTTACCTTCGCCATCAAGTTCACTAGGCTCAATAACCCAAGTACCATCTGCTTGCTTGGTACCTATAGATAAAACTACATCACTTGGTACGTCGCTAATCACGAGTGAAGTTACTTGCTCGCTACCGTCGTTGTCATATAAGTCGATATCGATGCTTAACTCAAATACCTCAGAAACCTTAGTCAATTGACCGTCTGACACATCAAACTTACCATCCTGTAGATATAACGTTTCAAGGCCATAAAAATCATGATTCGCCAAGATATTGTTATCTGGATCACCATCTACGTCTTTTATTAAGCGGAAGTCCCAAGGTTGACCATTACCAGAAACATATTCAAGTTCAGAAGAAGAGGCCGGCAAATACGCTACGTCTGTTCCATCTAAACCACGATAGGCCGTTGTACGGTCAGAGTTCTGAGATACTAAAATATCGTCTCCACTGTCAGATATCGAGTCGCCTCGAAGCTCTATCGAACCACCATCAAGGGCACTACCTACCAAAATATCGTCTCCAGCACCACCATCAATTATGTCGTTAACGGACGATCCACCCAGTAATATATCGTTACCTTCACCACCGTTTGCTAAATAATGGGTTCCAGATCCATATTCGATAAGATCGCCTGAGTTAGTACCAGCCACCTGTGTTCCATCAGTAACAATGTTGGCTCCATCGCCATACAAACTATTATTATAACTAGCCTGGCCTGTACTTTGCACTTGAGATACAAAGCTTAAGACATCATCTGAGACTCCAGAACTCAACGCAGCTAAGTCTGCAGAAACAACTAGCCCATTACTAATTGGAGTAACTGATGTAGTAACAACTGCCGTATCAGTAAGACCAGAGCTATCAACGATTGTATACGTGAATGACGCACTACCCGTTACATTACTGTTTGGCGTGAAGGTTATTTCACCGCTGTTCTGATCATATGACACAGTTCCGTCAGCCGAACTAAACCCATCGGCGACAATAGTAAAACTATCACCTGTATTTGGATCATAATCATTAGCAACAAGAAGTGACGAGTCTACAGTCAAAGATTCACCCTCTCGTACAGATAGAACATCGCCAATCAATGGGAAGTCGTTTAAATCGTGCTCACCATTGTTGTAATTACCATTACCATCTACAGTACCCAAATTAATGTCTAGATTAGCAGCACCACCTTGGTCCCAATAAACGACTTCAATTGAGTGGTAACCCGAACTATCGATAGTAAATGAATCATGAAGGGTCGTTGTAGAAGATTGATTTTGGTCGACCGTTGCCACCGCAACACCATCAATCAGAATGGTATAACCATCATCTGCTGTAACTTTAAATGCAAAGTCCCCTTGCTCTAGATAAATAGAGCCGCTCATCTTAATGACACCATCTGTGTGATCAGCAATTGAACCTTCTAACGATGAAGCATCACTGTTCAAGAAGTCTTCAAATTGAGCCTGTGAACTTAAGCCATTAGTATTTCCATTCAGGGTGTAATTAATGTCTCTAGCTTCAAACGTAAGATCTGCATCTTGGCTTGATATGACATTTAATGCGTCTTGAACAGAGTCTATATTACCGTTAATACTATCATTAGAGCCGTAATAGTAACCAGATAGGCCACCGAACACAGAGACTGTATCGTCTTGTGCAACGGGAGATTGTCCCGCCGAATTATCTGTAATTGTTAACTGAGCAGTTTCGTCACTCAGCAAGCCTCCTGAGTCTACCGATTTATAATCTATTTCTTCAGTAAGTTCCGCACTGACTACATCGACTCCTTTCAATGTAATATTTGAGTTCTTATCGGGGTCATCTGAACCATCTTGCGTAGTGAAAACTCGCAACTCAGTAAATCCATCAGGAACAGAGACATTAACAGTAGCATTACCATTATTGTCGATAGAAAGAGCATGATCACCAGTTTCGTCACTATCAAAATAGAAAGTACCAACTACATTACCGTCTGAATCAAGCGCGAGGACATTAATACGACCTCCAGCAGTATTTCCGGCATTGTAATTTCCAAATACACTACCAAAATCAATATTGGCTTCTGTAATGGTTGCACCAGATTGAGAATAATCAACAGAGATATATTCCTGGTTGCCACCGCTAACTACATCCAACTCTCCGCTAGTTGAATTCGCATTAGTTGAGACACCAAAGCCATCTTCTTGGTTTTGACTGTCGTAAACCAAATAAGAGTTTGTATCGACTACATTAGCGTCAGTTGGGGAGCTACCGTCGTAAATACCAGAGCTTATGATTACGCTCCCTTGTAGATAACTTACGCTGCTGGATCCATTATTAACTTGGTTTGCGAAAGTACTAGCTACGAAATCAAGTTTATCTACCGCGTTGGGATCTTGTTCATACTCTACTTGAGCGTCACTACTTATTATATCGTTTGCTTCAATTAATACTTTTCCACCACCTGAAACATCATACAACTTACCGAACAATGGCTCTTCAAGGATCTGTACATCGACTGGTGTCCCTGAAGTATCATCTTCAATATCTGCAACGTTGTTTTCGTTACCAAATTGGCCGCCATCAAATGTAAAGAATGCTTCCTCGTTATTATCTAAACCCACGGTGAAGTCTTCGACTGTTGGCAAGTCGTTGGTGCCATTGATCGTCACTTTCACGACTTGCTCTGTGCCGTCTACCGACGTCACCGTGAAGCTTTCGACTTTGCTGTCGCCAACATTCATCTCATTGAACGCACTGTTCGCCACGAACGTCCACTCGCCGTTTTCCGCGATGCTGAACGTGCCGTAGCTGCCTTCTTTGCTTGTCGCTGTGAAGGTGTTGTCTGCGTTGTCCACGTCCGTCGCGGTCAAGGTGCCGGTCAAGCTCAACGCCGCATCGGTTTCAGAGGCCACGACCTCAGTGTCGCCTTCTATCGTCGCCGCATCGTTGGTGCCATTGATCGTCACTTTCACGACTTGCTCTGTGCCGTCTACCGACGTCACCGTGAAGCTTTCGACTTTGCTGTCGCCAACATTCATCTCATTGAACGCACTGTTCGCCACGAACGTCC
>NZ_JAKKCR010000012.1:62358-63275 GCF_021728015.1 Vibrio sp. G-C-1
TGTCGCTGTGAAGGTGTTGTCTGCGTTGTCCACGTCCGTCGCGGTCAAGGTGCCGGTCAAGCTCAACGCCGCATCGGTTTCAGAGGCCACGACCTCAGTGTCGCCTTCTATCGTCGCCGCATCGTTGATTGGATTCACACCCACATTTACCGTCAGCGTATCAGTTCCGCCTTGACCATCAGACACAACGACCGTGAAGCTGTCGCTACCGTTGTAGTCTTCGTTTGGTGTGTAGGTCCAGTTGCCGTTTTCATCAACTGTCACTGAACCATTAGATGGATCGCTGCCTTTAGAGAAGCTTAATGAGTCGTTATCGCCGTCTGATGCGGACAGTGAGCCGCTAACTGGCGTGTCTTCATCGGTGGTTACCGCCACGCTGTCGCCAAGTGGATCGCCATTGCCATCAACCAACGTTGGTTCATCGTTGACTGGATTCACACCCACACTTACCGTCAGCGTATCAGTTCCGCCTTTGCCATCAGAAACAATAACCGTGAAGCTGTCACTGCCGTTGTAGTCTTCGTTTGGTGTGTAGGTCCAGTTGCCGTTTTCATCAACTGTCACTGAACCATTCGATGGATCGCTGCCTTTAGAGAAGCTTAATGAGTCATTGTCACCATCTGATGCAGAAAGAGAACCGCTAACTGGCGTATCTTCGTCAGTCGTGACTGCAACACTGTCACCGAGTGGGTCTCCATTACCATCAACCAGGATTGGGGCATCGTTGACCGGATTCACACCCACACTTACCGTCAGCGTATCAGTTCCGCCTTTGCCATCAGAAACAATAACCGTGAAGCTGTCACTGCCGTTGTAGTCTTCGTTTGGTGTGTAGGTCCAGTTGCCGTTTTCATCAACTGTCACTGAACCATTCGATGGATCGCTGCCTTTTGAGAAGCTTAGTGAGTCATTGTCAC